>CALIZJ010000254.1 GCA_938028845.1 uncultured Blautia sp. | reverse complement strand
CAGCTTCTAAAAGGTGAAGTCTATAAAGACGGCACTCTCATCGACCTGACGGCCAGTGAATATAAATTACTATGCCTGTTCATGGAAAATCCGGATATCGTCCTGTCCCCAGAGCAGATTTTAAGCAGACTCTGGGACTGCGAAGAAAAATATATTGACAGCAATACCCTTACCGTCTACATCCGCAGGCTGCGTACAAAAATCGAGGAAGATCCCAGTGCTCCGAAAAAGATCGTGACCATTCGCCGTATGGGCTATAAATGGAATAGTAAAAAATGAGGTGGGTTATGAAAATACTGGTAAACCGAAAAAACAAGCTTCTTTTTTGCAGGATATTTGTATTACTGGCCGTATTTACACTTCTCTCTTCTATTTTTATAGGAGCAGACTTAAAAAATGCACAGTTTTACATACTGGCAGCCTCCTTATGCATGGGAGTCTCTGTTCTTGCAGTTCTCTATTTCTACTTAAAAGACCAGGAACAGATTATGGAAAATGCGACCGCACAGATCCGGGAATATATTTCCGGAAATCCAAATGCCCGGATTCCCTGCGAGGAAGAAGGGGAATTGTACCGTTTATTCCATGAGGTCAATTCTCTTGCCTCCATCCTGAACGCCCATGCTAAAAATCAGGAAAAAGGAAAAGAATTTATGAAAAATACCCTTTCCGATATTTCTCATCAGTTAAAAACCCCTCTTGCCGCTCTTAATATTTATAATGGGATTCTCCAGGACGAGGCTGGAGATATTCCCATCATACAGGAATTCACCTCCCTTTCCGAGCAGGAACTGGACCGCATCGAAACTCTTGTACAAAATCTCCTGAAGATCACAAAGCTTGATGCCGGAACCATTCTCATGGAAAAAACATCGGAACAGGTATCCGATATGATGGAGTATATAAAAACACATTTTTCCTGCCGCGCGGCTTTAGAAGGGAAAGAACTGATTTTTACCGGGGACGATAAGGTCACGCTACGCTGTGACCGTGTCTGGCTTTTGGAAGCGGTCAGCAATATTGTAAAAAACGCCTTTGACCACACAAAAGCTGGGGACAGCATCCATATTGAATGGAGACAGAACGCCTCTATCGTACAAATCCTTGTAAAAGATACCGGAAGCGGCATCCATCCAGAGGATCTCCATTATATCTTTAAAAGATTTTACCGCAGCCGCTTTTCCAAAGACACCCAGGGAATCGGCCTTGGCCTTTCTCTTGCAAAAGCCATTGTGGAGGCGCACAAAGGAACTATTGAAGCAGAAAGTGAATTAAAAAAAGGTACGGTCTTCACCATAAATTTTTTAACAACGCTTCTTTCATAAAATCCACCTTTGTCCTTGATTCCTACAAAATTGTAGGATGTATGTCATCCTGCAGTAATAAGAACCTGTTACTCTTTCCTTATCAATATAGAAAGAGGTGTTTCACAAAATGAATCTATTAGATGTAAGAAATGTTTCTAAAACCTACGGAAGTGGGGAAACAGCCGTACACGCCTTAAAAAGAGCTTCTTTTTCTGTTCCCAAAGGTGAATTTGTGGCCGTCATGGGAGAATCCGGTTCAGGGAAAAGTACCCTTTTAAATATGATCGGCGCTCTTGACACTCCCACCTCCGGTAAGGTTTTCATTGACGGCAAGGATATTTTTTCCATGAAAGAAAGCAATCTGACAGTCTTTCGCCGCAGGAACATCGGTTTTATCTTTCAAAGTTTTAATCTGATCCCGGAATTAACAGTAGAACAAAATATCATTTTTCCTGTTTTGCTGGACTACCAAAAACCAGACAAAAAATACCTAGAAGAGCTGCTTACCGTCCTGAACCTGAAAGAGCGCCGGCATCATCTTCCAAGCCAGCTCTCCGGCGGTCAGCAGCAGCGCGTGGCAATCGGCCGCGCATTGATCACACGGCCGGCTCTGATCCTTGCAGATGAGCCTACAGGAAATCTGGATACACAAAATACCAGCGAAGTCATTTCTCTGTTAAAAGAAGCTTCCAGAAAGTACCAGCAGACCATTGTCATGATCACTCACAGCAGAAGCATTGCACAGACAGCGGACCGGATCCTTAGGGTCTCAGACGGTGTACTGACAGATTTTGGGAGGTGCGCTGAATGAAAAGCTACTTAAGTTTGATCCCTATTTCAGCCAGAGTCCACAGACGGCAGAACCGGATGACACTTTTATGCATCATTTTTTCTGTATTTCTGGTAACGTCCGTATTCAGCATGGCAGAAATGGGCGTGCGCATGGAACAGACAAGGCTTTCCGCCAAACATGGAAGCTTTACTTTAGAGGACATAACGGACAGCGCTATGGGACAGTCTCTTTTTCTCATTGCCGGAATTTTATTTATACTCATACTGGCGGCAGGCGTTCTTATGATCTCCGGCAGTATAAACAGCACAGTCGCACAAAGGACTAAATTTTTCGGAATGATGCGCTGCATCGGAATGAGCAAAAAACAGATTGTCCACTTTGTTAAGCTGGAAGCTTTAAACTGGTGCAAAACCGCGATTCCCATAGGAATTGCCCTTGGAATCGTAACCACATGGGGACTGTGTGCAGCTCTCCGGTATCTTGTAGGAGAAGAGTTTTCCAGTATTCCTCTTTTTGGAATCAGTTTTATCGGCATTGCCAGCGGAACTCTTTTAGGTATTGTTACCGTGCTGATCGCCGCAGGCGCTCCGGCTAAACGTGCTGCCAAAGTCTCGCCTGTCACCGCAGTTTCTGGAAGCCCTAAGACTGCAAAGCCCAAGGGTCATGGCATAAGAATGTGTTTTTTCAAAATCGAAACTGCTCTTGGCATTTCTCACGCTGTATCTGCCGGGAAAAATCTTATCCTTATGACAGGTTCCTTTGCCCTTAGCATTATTCTTTTTTTAAGTTTTTCTGTGCTCATTGACTTTGTGGGATACCTGATGCCCCAGTCTGCCAGCGCTTCTGACATAGAAATTTCAAGTAGCAGCGGTTCCTCCTCTGTAGACCCCTGTCTCCTTTCTGTCATCAGCGGTATGGATGGTGTCAAACGCGTCTATGGGCGCCAAAGCGCTTTTGATGTTCCGGCAGAGTCCGGTACAAATACACTGTCTTTTGATACGGTAGATCTTATTTCTTTTGGGGAATATGATTTAGACTGTTTGCAAAAAGATGATATGTTAAAGAAGGGCAGTGATCTTTCCAAAGTTTACGGAAACAGCGGCTATGTCCTGGCAACCTGGGATGAAAACAGTTCCTGGAAAATAGGAGACCAAATACAAATTGGCAGCGAAACCCTGGAGATTGCAGGCTTATTAAAATATGATCCCTTCACCAGTGACGGACTTACAGGAGATACGCCTACACTGATCACTTCCAGGGAAACTTTCGTCCGCCTGACCGGGATTTCCGGGTATTCGCTCCTTTTGATCCAGACGACCGGGGATATTACTGAAGAAAATGTAAAGGAAATCCAAAAGGCAGCTGGTGACGCTTACGTCTTTCGTGATAAACGGGATGAGCGCACTTCCGGCACATATTTTGCCTTTGTATTTTGTGTATATGGATTTCTGGCAATCATTACTCTGGTCTCTGTACTGAATATTGTGAACAGTATCTCTATGAGCGTATCTGCAAGAATTAAACAATACGGTTCCATGCGGGCGGTGGGCATGAACGGATGGCAGATAACAAAAATGATCGCTGCCGAAGCATTGACCTATGCATTTTTAGGCTGTGCCGCCGGCTGCCTCATCGGACTTGGATTTAGCAGACTGCTCTATGGCATCCTTATTATGCCGCACTTTCCTTATGCAATTTGGAGCCTTCCAGCCGGATCCCTGCTGCTTATACTTTTTATTGTCTTTCTCGCAGTTGCCGCCGCAATATATCCCCCTGCAAAAAGAATGCAGAAACTTTCCATAACGGAAACCATCAATGAATTGTAGCCATTCCTCTATAAAACATCCCCTTTTACATAAGAAAGAGTTTGCATAGAGCTTAAAAGCTCTGCGCAAACTCTTCCCTGTAAGAATGGCTTTTTTTCACCAAAAACAGGTAAGCCTTGCCGTTATTTTACAAAACACATTTTCTCCTGGCTGGACAGCTCCCTGCAGTAAGAAAGTCCAAGCATGTGAAAATCTTTTATTTTTTCTATTGTTTCTACCTGGTTTTCTGCCAGATAACGGACCATTTCTCCTCTCGCCATTTTTGCGAATGTTCCTTTTTGCTTAAATTTTCCTTCTATAAGCTCCCCGAATTCTACTGTCAGGAACCTGTCTCCGGGGCACAGATAAGGTTTTACTGCCACTGCATACTCCCTAGAAGCAAGATTTAGGATCAGACGGTCTTCATCCAAAAGCTCCCTGTACAGCTTGTCTCCCCAAAATTCATAGAGATCCTTCTTTCCATTTACAGAAAGCTTCGCCTGCATTTCCAGCCGGTAGGGAACCACTCCGTCAAAAGGAGCAAGGACTCCGTAAAATCCAGACAATATCCTTAAATGCCGGTTCAAATATTCTAAAGCCTTCTCGGTCATCACTCCCGGAGCAATGTGCTGGTACTGAAGCCCTTCGTAAGACAGGATAGCGGGCGTAAGGTTTCTGGTAAGATCCATCTCCCGAAAACGGCGGTAATTCAGATCTGCCAGCTTATCGTTACACTTCCACACCTGCTTTGCTTCCAGGTAGGAAAGGCTCTGTATTTTTTCTTTCAGAATCCTGGTCTCTTCAAGAAATCTCGGGAGCCCTTCATAGGCTAAGGTCTCCGAATCCACATTCATCTTCTTTGCCGGAGAGATTATAATCTTCATATAGCATCTTTTCTCCTTTAAAGGATTTCTAACATCTGCGCCGGATTATCTGCTGCCTTTACTTTTCCAAATGCTTTTACGATCACACCCTGCTCGTCGATCAGATATGTGGTACGTACTACGCCCATAGTCTTTTTTCCATACATATTCTTTTCCTGCCATACGTCATACGCCTGGATGCAGGTAAGCTCCGGGTCTGACAAAATAGGAAAAGGCAGTTCGTATTTTTGTTCAAACTTTTTATGAGAAGCTACGCTGTCTTTGCTTACTCCCAAGATCACGGCATCTTTTTCCGTAAACTGGGGATACAGATCCCGAAAACCGCATGCCTGCTTGCTGCAGCCTGGGGTATTATCTTTTGGATAAAAATATAAGATCACCTTTTTCCCTCTGTACTCTTCCAGTGTATGTACCGTTCCGTTTTGGTCGGGAAGAGAAAAGGACGGTGCCTGTATGCCTGTTTCTAACATGATCTTCCATCTCCTTTTTATTTGTTCCTTTTTAAGATACCTTCGTAAGCTTTTTCCGTCAAGAAAAATCTTAGCTTGGAAGGAACAGGCGGCTCATATCCACGCCTTCTAACTGCAGAAGCTTTTTCTTTACCGAAAGCCCTCCCGCATATCCTGTCAGGCTTCCATTTGCGCCCACTACGCGGTGGCAGGGAATGATGATCGAAACAGGATTATGCCCTACAGCGCCGCCCACTGCCTGGCTGGACATGGAAGGCCGGCCCATTTTCTCAGCCATTTTCTTAGCGATTTCCCCATAGGTGATCACCTTTCCATAAGGAATTTCGCACAGGATCTCCCAAACCTGCCTGCGAAATCCGCTTCCCTGAGGCGAAAGAGGTATCCGGCTGATCTGCGGTTTTCTCCCCGCAAAATATTCTTCCAGCCATTCCTGTGTTTTATGAAATATGGAAAGATCCTCCTTTTTTTCTGCCTCTTTTAATAGCCCGCTCCCAAAATATTTCTGCCCCTTGATCCAAAGTCCTAAAAGACATTCCCCGTCGCTTGCCAGGGTCAGCGTTCCCACCGGCGAAGGACAGTCGGTAAAATAATACATATAGGTGTCACCTCTTTATTTTCTTTTTCCCAGTTCCCAAAAAGCCACGGCACTTGCCGCCGCCACATTCAAAGAGTCCACACCATGAGACATGGGAATCCGTACCGTATAGTCGCAGTCCGCGATGGTGCTTTTGGAAAGCCCCTCTCCTTCTGTTCCCAGAATAATGGCAAGCTTTTCTTCCCTGCCCACTTCTTCCTTATCAATGGGAACCGACTGGGAGCTTAACGCCATAGCGGCCGTCTTAAAGCCCCACTTTCCAAACATTTCCATGCAGGGACCCGGCCACATATCTTTTTCTAAGATCGTCCAGGGAATCTGAAAAACAGTCCCCATGCTGACCCGTATAGCCCTTCGGTATAAAGGATTGCTGCTTTCTGCTGTCAATAAAATCCCATCCATATTCAGGGCCGCCGCACTTCGGAAAATAGCTCCTACATTGGTAGGATTCATCACATTTTCCAAAACCACGATCCGTTTCGCTCCGGCACAAACGCTTTCCACAGAGGGAAGCCCCGGTCTTTTCATGGCGCACAGCATCCCCCGGGTAAGCTTAAATCCGGTAAGCTGTGTCAGCACATCAAATTCTGCAGTAAATACAGGGATTTCCCCGCAGCGGCCAAGAATTTCCTTGCCTTCTCTATTTACATGTTTTTTCTCCATTAATATGGACACAGGAATACACCCTGCGTCAAGGGCTCTTTCAATAACCTTGGGGCTCTCCGCAATAAAGAGTCCCTTTTCCGGCTCATGGCGGTTCAGGAGCTGTCCCTCCGTAAGCCTGGCGTACACGTCAAGTTCCGGCGCCTGAAAATCTGTGATCTCTATGATATCGGGCATTTCTGTACTCTCCTTATAAAACAATACTTATAAGAATATCTCATTTTCTCTCCGTACATCCTTAAGGGGTGATAAAAGTTCCTGGGTATGGGCCTGTACAGGCGGCGGCAGGATACGTGCCCCCTGGGGACAGATTTTTACGCAGGCATTACAAAGGATACATTTTTCCAGAGCTGTCACTACCCTATTCTCTTCTACTTTAATAGCATCTGTGGGACAGGCTTTTTCACAGGCGCCGCATACGGTACAGCCTTGTACAGACATAGGAGCTGCTGCTACTTTCATTTCCGGTTTATAGGGATGGTTCCCCGGCACCTTTACCTGGCTGTCCTCTCCCCGGCTCAGTTTTTCTAAAACTTTCTCTGCAAACTCTTTTATTTCCTGCATATCCTTTTCATCCGGCCTTCCCTCACCTACCTGGGGTGCCATGGAATGCTGTGCAATAAACGCACCGGAAGCGATCACCTGAAATCCCCTTTTCTCAAGCACCTCATTCAGTTCCAAAAGGGCGTCTTCATATGCCCTGGTTCCATAAACTGCTAGAGAAACTGCTTTTTTCCCAGTTCCATTTAATTTTCCCAGCTTTTCTGATACCAGAGCCGGAATACGGCCTCCAAATACAGGGGCTGCCGCAAGAAGGATATCTCCTTTTATTTCTTCACCTATCGGTTCTTTGTTTCCTAAATCCATTTCCTCCGCAGCTTCACCAAAAGCCTTAACAAAACCCTCCGCTACTTTTCGGGTTCCTCCTGTAGGACTAAAATAATAACTGCTTACTTTTAAATTCTCCATTGTTTCCACTCCTCCCTTACATTTCTCTCTCTATTGTAGCGGGAAACCAGAAATCCTGCAAGTTAATTGATTCTGCATCACCTCTGTAGTATACTTGAAAAAGATAAATTCTGAATTTTAATGAACCGCTCCCCCTGAAGCCCCTCTATACAGCAGGCAGCAGAGGCTTCTGCGGAGTAAAAAAGCCAGGAAAGGATGCTGACTGACGTGGAACATAAATATGAAACGCTTTTGAATGAGCTGAAAAAATGGCAGGATGACGAACTGCTGTTTAAAGAATATTATGAAATGGAAAAAACGCCGGAAAACATCGGGGCTTTCTATGAAAAACATAAATCCGACCAGTACAATACTTCTATTGTAATGCACCCGGATATCCTTCCTCCTGAACATGAAGAAAATCGGTTTCTCCGTGATTCACAAAATGTAGCGCTGATCAAACATCCCAGATATACCCCTTTCTGGTTCCATAAACATGCCTACTTTGAAATGATCTACGTTATTTATGGAAACTGCACCCATAAATATCCCAACGGTCAGGAAACCCGGCTGTCCTCTGGAGATATATACATCTTATCTCCCGGAGTCACCCATGGGATCGCCGTTTACGATGACAGCCTTATTCTTAATATTTTGATCCGCTACAGCACTTTCCTGGATATTTTTATGAATACCATCCGGGATAAATCCCAGCTCAGCCTGTTTTTTATGGAAAACATATTCTCCGTTAAAAGGATTCCTTATCTGATCTTTCATACGCTGGATGACGCTGTAATACGGGGATATATTCTGGAAATGCTTTCCGAACAGCTCCATGAAGACGAATTTTCCGACCGTATTATCTGCAGTCTGCTGACTATCTTTTTTACGCAGCTTAACAGGCGCCATAATAACCATATGGAAATTCCTGCTTCAGACAGGGCAAAAGGAGAACAGGACGATCTGATCCTTAATTATATACTGAATCATTATTCTACGGTAACTTTAAACGAACTGAGTGAAAAATTCCATTACTCTGTTCCCTACTGCTCCCGGCTGATCAAAGAAATCTCCGGTCACACCTTTTCCGAGCTTCTGACCTCCATAAGGCTGCAGCACGGAGAAAGCTACCTGCTTTCCACTCAATTAAGCGTGGCGGAGATCAGCGAGAGGCTTGGATATAAGAATCCGGAAACTTTTATCCGCGTATTCCAGCGCTACCACCATATGTCGCCCAGCCAATACAGGCGGCAAAATAATTGATCTCCGGATTTATCTGCCGAAACCTTTTTAACGCAAAAGGCTGTAATATCTGCCGGTGTTTTCACACTGCAAATATTACAGCCTTCTTTTATTTTATAGATAAGCCGAACTGGTAGGCTCCATCCAGATGTTTTTCTGCCATTGTCCTGTGCGCAGCCTCTCCACCCGCGCAGCCTCCGGCAAGATACATTCCACGGTCCGTCCATTTCAGGGCGTCCGCCAGTACATGATAATACTGCACTGCCTGAGAAAAAGTCTCTTCCCCATCGTCTCCCGCTGTCATTAAAAGTGCCGTCTCCTTATGGGGATATCTGTCGTTTTCACTGAAAGCATAAAAACGATCTACAAAAGCTTTCAGCCTCCCACTGATAGTCCAAAAATAAAGAGGAGAAGCCAGAACTACCATATCACACGCCTCAATGACCGGATATAGTTCTTTCATATCATCTTTTACCGCACACCCTTTACGCAGCTTCTGACAGGCACCGCAGCCGGTGCATCCCTCTATTTTTTTCTCTCCCAGAAATGCGAAATCCACCTGATTTCCTGCGTCTTTAGCACCTTTTGCAAAAGCCTCGGCAAGCTTTGCCGTGTTTCCGTTTTTCACTCCGCTGCCTACTGCAACTAAAATATGCATATACCTTCCTCCCGGTATTTTGTAGTGTTTGCTATTGTCCCTATTTTATAAAGATTTTCTTATTTCTGCAAATTCCTGCATAACAGAAGGCACATCAATACTCTGTGGACAGTGGGAAGTACAGGAGCCACATCCGATACAGTCTTCCGGACGTTTTCCTTCCGGCAGAGCGTTTGCGAAACCTGCCCTCCAGTTCTCCCCCAATATTTTTACATCATTATAAATGGAAAGCAGTCTTGGAATATCCAATCCCTGCGGACAATCCGGACAGCAGTAACGGCATCCGGTACAAGGTACGGCAACAGAAGGCCGGAATATCTCCGCTGCTTTTTTAACCAGTGCTTCTTCCTCTTTTGTCAGCTCTTCCTTTTCAGAGAAGGTATGTACATTATCCTTTATCTGCTCCATATTTGACATGCCGCTTAAAACAACCTGAACCTGCGGCCTAGTCATAACCCAGCGCAGCGCCCAGGAGGAAATGGAGGCATCCGGCTGGGCATCTTTTAAAACTTTTTCCGCCTCTTCTGTTAAAGCGGCAAGGCGTCCTCCCCTTACCGGTTCCATAACCATGATCGGTATACCCGCTTCCTCCAAAATGTCGTAAAGAACTTTGGCTTCGCCATAATACCAGTCATAATAATTAAGCTGGATCTGCACAAAATCCCATTTATAAAGCTTTATCAGCCTGCGAAGATTATCGGGAGAGCCGTGGAAAGAAAAGCCCAGGTAATGGATCTTCCCCTCTTTTTTCATCTGATCAAAATAAGAAACTGCCCCGCTGTTTAACAAATCCTCTGTCCATGGATCCTGAATCCCATGGAGCAGATAAAAATCAATATATTCCATCTGCAGCCTGTCAAGCTGTTCTTTTAATTGCTTCTCATAATCCGGCTGAGCCTGAAAATTAAACTTATCTGCCACATAGAAGCTTTCCCTGGGATATTCTTTTAATGCTTTTCCAAGAAATTCTTCTGACTTTTGATTGTGGTAAATATAGGCGGTATCATAATAATTAACGCCCTGTTTATAGGCATAGTCAATGAGCTCCTTTGCCTTTTCATAATCAATATTCCCCTGGTCCTCTCCCACTACAGGAAGGCGCATAGCACCCATTCCAAGCCTGGAAAGGCGGATGCCGTCTTTATAGTTTTTGTACTGCATACTTGCCACCTCCATAATAAACTCTTTGTTGCCTTTTATTATACATAATTTTCCCGGCAATGGTATGACTGGATTTATCAGTTTTACTGATTTTGTATATACTCTCCAGTTTTATACAAAACATTGTTTACTGTTCCTATACTTTTCTCTGCTGTTTTCCCAAATTTTATTTAACTTTTTTTCTTAGCTCTTCCATATACCCCAAAATATTTTTATAAATCACACTATCCTTTTTTAATCCGCACATGTCTGTCAAAATCTGTTCCGGCGTTTTCTCTTTTTTAATCTCTTTCCACAGGATTTCTTTTTCATTGTCATACAAAAGTGCTGCCGCCGCCGTCCGCTCCAGCACAGAGGCGTCCTCCCCGTATTTATGGAGCAGCTTGATCGGGCCGATGATCCTTTCATTAGCTCCCAGTTTTCTCTGGGGATCTCTGGCATTTCGCGCTACTGTATCTACAATGGTACGGTCGCAGAATTTTGCCCTTGATAAAGCGGCAAATTCATCCTGGTCAGCCTTTTCGTAGCCAAATTCTCTGCACAGTACCTTGTTCGTCACTGTGTAATTCTGATCCAGTAATCTTAGGATTTCTTCGTCGTTTGCTGCGTCCGCATAATTCGTATATCCTTTTATCCAGCCAAGATAGGCGATCACACAGCTTGCCGCATTATAGGTAAACAGCTTTCGCGTCAGGAAATCTGAAAAATTTGCAATAGGACGGATGGTCTTTGCTCCCGGCACATAGCCCTCCAGGAGCTTTGCATCGCACTGCAAGTACGGATAATTTTCCGAATAAATAGAAAGTCCCTCTTCTTCAATGGTGGTACAGAACACCGTTCCTTCGCTCACCGAAATATTTTCTTTTCCGATTGCTTCCCGAAGAGTTACGGAAGGATGGGAAGCGTTTTCACAGGTGATCACATAGTAATGCCTGTCCTCCTTTAAAAGTTTGGACAATTCTTTTCCCACCTCTTTTAGGTTTTGTCCTCCCACAGAGACTAAGATCAGGTCCACATCCTCTAAAGGAGCGTTCCCCCACGTATACGCCTGGTAATGATCTATTGTATAAGCTTCTCTTACATTTCCAAAAAAACGGATCTGGAAACACTTTTCTTTATTTAGCCGTTCTACCAATTCCGCATTTTTGTCAATAAAACAAAACTCTTCCTTTTCTTCCTGTAAAAGTCTGGCAAGGAATCCCCTCCCAGTCTTTCCTGCACCGATAATGGCTGCTTTACTCATGAATCCATCCCCATTCTTTTAACAATCTGATTTTCTCTTTGATCAGCATACCCAGCTCCCCTTTTGGATCTAACTGGCACACTTTTTCCAGAACAGCGTCTACCCCTTCTTCCATTCTCATACGCTGTAATTCTACGGCAAACTCATCTTTGGGACTTACGTAATAGATAGCCGCCGCGATTCCAATACAAAGATTATCCGGGCGAATCCCGTATTCCTGCACCAGTCTGGCGGACCCTACCAGTCTGTCATCTTTTCCCAGTTTTCTTAAAGGGTCCCTGGCATTTCGTTCAATGAAATCCACGATGGTATAATCCTGTAATTTTCTCTTAGAGGTGAGGGTAAAGGCAAGCTGTTCCTCTAAAGGAAAATGGTGTTTTTTGGAAAGTGCCTGAGCCGTCTCCTGATACACGCCGTCCAAGATTTTTAAAATCCTCTCATCATGGGCTGCATCTGCGATTTTCTCGTATCCCAAAAGAGCGCCCAGATAGGAGGTCGTTCCATTGGCCGCATTGTAGGTATAAAATTTTCTTTCCAGAAATCCTGTAAATTCCGGAATCATTTTTAATCCATAAACAGGCGGCAGTTCTCCTTTTACTCTGGAAGCGTCCACCGGAAGTTCCCAGAAATCCTGTACATTTACGATCAGCGGATCTTTTTTTAAAAGCTCCTGGTCCGCTTCAATGGCGGAACGCATAATAACCGCCTCGGTAATGCCTACCTGTTCTTTTAAGTAGGGTTTCGCCTCCTCACTGATGCTTTCCTCAATTCCCTTTCTCAGGATATCCGCCGGCAGTTTCCAGTTTTCACAGGTGACAATATTCAGAAAGCCTCCTTTTTTGGCTTTTGCTTCAATTCCCTTCGCAAGATAAGGAACCAGGGCGCCCAGGTTTTTCCCTCCCACTGCTGTGAAAACAGCGTCTGCGTCTGCAATCGTCTCCGCCACTTTATCTTCATCCTGAAAACCGATTGCCCTTACGCCTTTTACCAGGCAGTTCTTTTCGCTGTTTCCCAGAATATTGACGGTATACTCTCCCCGCTGGTTAAGCAGCTCCACCAGAGCGTCTGCTTTCTCTATAAAGGTAAAAGGAATCCCGCTTATGTAAAGCATATGACCGATAAACCCTCTTGCAATCTTACCTGCTCCTAAAATGACGCATTTCATTTTCTCATCCTCCTTAGCTGTTCGTACTGTTTTTTTACTGCCGGGTAAAGTTCTTTATATAAAGAAAACCGGCTCTGCAGCCACTTTTCATACCTGCCGGATGGTTCCGCCTGTTCTTTGATACGGCACATCTCTTTCCCTGCATCCTCGTAATCAGCAAACCATCCTGCGCCTATGGAAGCGGTCATAACCGCCCCTAAGGCAGACGAATCCGTTTCCTCCTGAATTTCTGCCGGAATCTGGAACATCTCTGCTTTTAACTGGTTCAGCACAGGATTAACAGCTGCCCCGCCTGCAATTTTCATACGGACTGCCTTTGGCCTTCCCATGCTTTCATAAATGTGGTACAAACTAAACACTACACCTTCCAAAACAGCATATGCCAGCTCATTTTTCGTACATCCCGCTGAAATACCAAAGAACATTCCTCTTGCATCCGCGTCCCAGATGGGGGCGCGTTCCCCGTTCAGATAAGGCAGGAAAATCGGCGGCTGCCCGGTACAGATTTTTTCCAGATCTATATCCTGGGTTTTGCACAGTTCCAGTCCCAGCTCCAAGGAAGCGCCGCTGGACGCAGTCACTCCATAATGAACATGGTGTTTTAAGTAAGGGCCGCAGACCATCTTCGTGTCCATCTTCAGCGTTTCTTCCAATATTCCTATATGCTCACTGGTACCGGAAATATCAAACATATCTCCAGGATTTGCAATCCCCATTCCAAGCAGCGCCGAATAAAAATCATTCAGTCCGGTATAGACCGGGATTCCTTTGGGCAGATCGCTCCCTTTCAGATCAATCCTCCTGGTATAGCCTGCCAGGTCTGTCTCGCCGGTTATCTGCGGCAGTGTATCTTTCGGAAATCCCAATTCATTTAAAAAGAAATCACTGTACTTTTTGGTCTTTAGGTTCGCCAGTCCCCGCCAGGAATAAGGATCCGTCACATAGTTTCCGGTGAGTTTTTCGCAGATAAAATCTTTTGGCTGGCACACTTTTTTCGCCCTGGGGTACTCCTTTAAAATGTACATAAGGCGGGGCAGCGGATAGGAGACAAGATCTGGATGGGGCATGGAAATTTCTTTTACGAATTCCTCTGCACTATAAGTTTCCTTGATCTTAGCAAGCTCTTTTGCACCGATTCCCAAATTCCAGGGAATCACCTCTTTATCCTCTATGATATACGTCCCCACCTGGGAAGAAAGTCCGATTCCATCCACGCTCTTTAAATCTAACCGGGACAAAGCTTTTTTCACAGCCATCCACCAGCCCGCTGGCTCCAGGCTTTCATATGCTGCCTTTTGTTTTATGACGGCACCGTCTTTATATCTTTGGAGAATCTTCACAGAAGAGGTTCCAAGATCAATGCCCAGCACACTTTTTCTTCTCATAATAAAAAGACCGCCTTTACAAACCCTTCCGGACGTTTTCTTGCAAGGGCAAACCCCTTTTCGTATTCCTCAAGGGAGAGAAGCTCTGTGGCAAAATGTTCGATATTTACGGTGCCGTCTTCCATTAAGGAAACCGCTTTTTTATGCTGGTTCCAGTTATTTCCCGTTCCGATTACACGAAGGTTTTTAATATGGATATCGTCTATGCGGATGTTCATGATCTTCCCCCGCCCGTACCCAGCCAGCGCTACGGTGCCGCCTTTTCTGGCAAGTTTTAAGCACTGCTGGATACAGCTTTCTATACCTGTGGCGTCAATGATCACATCCGTTCCGCCTGGGTGGATTTTCTTCATCTCCTCTGATAAATCACAGGAATCCGTGGGGATCACTGCATAGGCGCCCATCTGTTTTGCGATTTTTAATCTCTTATCGGTAGAGGCACATACTACGATTTTTTTCATCCCCATTGCCTTAGCTGCCGCCAGCATACAAAGGCCGATGGAACCGGACCCCATGATCAGGCAGGTGTCTCCGAATTTTGCTCCCGCTTTTTCCATAGTTCCAAGGGCAACCCCCAGAGGTTCACAAAATGCCCCCTGTATAAAGGAAACCTGCTCAGGAAGCTCACATAAGCCATAGACGGGAACTTCTACATACTCTGCGTATGCTCCGTTTCTCTTAAAGCCGATTTCCTCAAACTCCTCACAGTACCGCCAGTTTCCGCTTCGGCAGGCATCGCATGTTAAGCAGACTACATCGTTGCTTCCAACCACCCGTTTCCCGATCCAATGGCTGTCCTCATCCCTTCCCACTGCTGTTACGATACCGCTCCATTCATGTCCCGGCGTTACCGGATATTTTGCCGGAATATTCCCGTCCAGGACTTCCAGATCAGTTGCACAGATTGCCGATGCTTTTACTTTTATAAGTGCAAATCCTGGATGGGGCTTAGGTATTTCCACCTGTTCCAAAACTGCCTGTCCTGGTTTTTTGATCACTACTGCTTTCATTGCTATCCCTCTTTTCTTTTTCCTTTTCAGGGCTTTATTTCTTAATTTTTTCTGGTATATCCCCTGTCTATTGCATATTTTATCGCAGCGTGATATAATATGCAAGAAGAAATTCTGTTTTTTCTTATACTCTCTAAAATAACAAGGGAAGAATGGGGGATTTTCTATGAACAAAGATTTTATTCTTGATACCAAGCTTACCGAACAGCAGGCAGCTCTTTTTTATCTGGGACAGGAGGGGATGCTGCTTAAATACCATGACCGCTATCTTCTTATGGATCCATACCTTTCCGATTATGTAGACCGCCACTGCTGTACAGAGACGGTACAGTGGATCCGCAGGTATCCTGCCCCAATTGATCCAAAAGAACTGGATTTTATCGATTATGTTCTTTGTACCCACGACCATTATGATCACTGTGATCCCGACACCCTGCAGGCCATTGCCAAAGCAGGGGCCCATACCGTATTTATCGCACCTAAGCCGGTCATAAATACCCTCTGTTCTTATGGGATCCCCGCAGAACGGATTCTTGGCGCCTGTGCGGATATCCCGCTGGATCTGGGGCCTTATAAAGTCCTCCCCATCCCTGCGGCCCATGAGGAGCTTCACAGAGATACCGACGGGTCTTTCAAAGAATTGGGGTATAAAATCAGCCTGGACGGCTTCACCCTCTGCCATGCAGGAGACTGCTGTATTTATGAGGGGCTTGCAGAAAGACTGATGCATACCCATGTTCTCATGGTTCCGGTAAATGGAAGGGGCTATTACAAGCTTCGAGAGGATATCATCGGCAATATGACAGCGGAGGAAGCGGTCTTGCTGGCGAAAGAGACCCACGCCGGCATGCTCATTCCCATGCATTACGATCTTTATGATGTAAACCGCATTAATCCGGCTTCCTTTGTAGATACCCTGTTTTCCATCAACCCTGCACAGCCGTTTCACATGTTCACACCAGGAGAACGTTACATTCTGTCCTGGTAATTTGGAAAGACCGCCTGCCTGAAGCCAAAAGAAAACGCTGCAGTATGAACGCCGAAACTGCCAGGCAGGCGGTATCTATACTTAAATACCTTTTTCTTCATTACAGAAACAAAACATTCAATCCGGCTTAAAAGAACAACTGCATTTTTCTTTGGTGAAAATTTAAATCCGCAGCCGGTCTATGGCTCCCTGCACTGCGATCAGAGCCGCCCCCTCTACCGCCAGTCCGTTTTCTTCTGCCAGCTTGATATCCACTTCATCTCTTTCACAATATTGGTAAAAACCTGCCAATAACTCTTTTTCAAATGCCTCCCGGTACTTAACCAGCTTTCCAGTCACGATCACCGTATCAGAATGAAAGACTTTTACCATGTTATAAAGCAGAACCGCCAATGGACCCAGCAATTCTTTAAGCGCCTGGTCATTTTTCCCTTCACTTGAAAGACTCGGTGCAAGATACGCCTCAATACATCCCTTTTTTCCGCATTTACAGCGCTTCCCATCCGGCACCACGATACAATGGGCCACTTCCAGCAGGCCGTTCCCTCTTAAAATTTCTCCGTTTACAGATGCCGCCATACCGATGCTCCGGTCCAGACGGAAAAGCAGCATATTTTCACTTTCCTCGTCCCTTAACTTACGGTACAGCATACAGTTGGGATCATGCTCCACAAACACGTCAATTCCAAACTCCCGTTCCATGATTTCTTTGATAGGTACGTCTTTCCAGTCCGGGCAATGAGGAAACTTTACTGAAATCCCTTTTTCCACGTCCAAAACACCCTGCATGGCAATTCCAATGGACCGGATATTTTTCTCCCGGTAGGCGTCTACCGCTTTCCTGGTAAATGCAAGGATCTTTCGAAGCAGTTCTTCCTTCCCTTCATAAGTAATATCTTCTGTATATTCTTTTAACACATGGCCGCAAAGATTCATTACATGAGCCGTAAATCCTTCTCTGTTAAGGTCCAGGCCGATGACCACATTCTTTCTTTCATTGATCCGGATCAGGCTGGGTGTTCTTCCTGCGCCGGATGCCTTTTCCTCTTTTTCTTCCACAATATAGCCGTGATCAAATAATTTATTGACGATCTTTGTCATTCCGCCCCAGCTAAGACCGGTAATATCGGAAATCTGTTTTCTGGAAACCGTCCCGCAGTTGCGGATCACATTCAGTACGCTGGAACAATTCACATTGCTCATTTCTTCCAAACCGATATATTTTTTCAAAAAGGCACCTCCATGTTCCTTCTGTGTGTGTTATATGGTTTCTATTTTACCACCAAGCCTGACAGGGAAACAATCGTTTTCTGACTTTTCCTCTCCTTTTTCATACAGCGCAGGGGCAAAGAAAAATACCTCTGGTTTTTTACAGTTTTTTATGATATTATTTATAAAAAATTTATAAAAAGAAAGTCCCGCACAGAAAGCAAATTCCCTTGTACGCCTGCCAGCACATGGATTTGGTCTTGGGCGGATACAGGAGCATGTACCATAAGGCGGAAACTCCATATGAGAAGGCTCCCGGCAGCTATGTGTGAAAGCACAAAGCGGCTGACTTTCGCGGAAATATCTGTACAAACAGGTGTGTCTATTAAAAAGAAGGAGGAAGTTATGGAAAAATTTTTCAAACTCAAAGAAAACGGCACAAAAGTTTCCACTGAGATTATAGCCGGACTGACCACATTTTTTGCTATGTCCTACATCATTGTGGTAAACCCAAGTATTCTCTCCCAGTCCGGTATGGAATGGGGCGCCGTATTCCTGGCAACGATCATCGCTTCTATTATCGGTACGCTGGTAATGGGACTGGTGGCAAATGTTCCTTACGCCCAGGCACCGGGAATGGGCCTGAATGCATTCTTTGTTTACACAGTATGCTTCGGACTTGGATTTACCTGGCAGCAGGCACTATCCATGGTTTTCATCTGTGGTCTTCTTAATATCCTCATCACAGTGACAAAAGTACGTAAATACATCATCAAATCCATTCCCATCAGCCTGCAGAATGCAATCGGCGGCGGAATCGGAATCTTTGTGGCGTATATAGGTCTGCTGAATGTGGGGATCATCAATTTTGACGGCGGAGTTCCCGCGCTTTCCACACTGAATCAGCCGTCATTTTTAGTATTTATTTTCGGTTTAGTGCTGACTGTTATTCTGTTGGTACTGAATGTGAAAGGTGCGATTTTGATTTCCATTATCGTAACCACTTTAGTAGGTATTCCCGTGGGTGTTACCAGTCCCCAGGATACCGTAAGCTTTACAGAGGCTTGTCAGGCGCTTCCCACCACTTTTTTGGCTATCTTTAAAGAAGGCGGGCTTGCCAGCCTGTTTACAGATCCTGCAAAGCTTCCTCTGGTGCTGATCACTATTTTCTCATTCAGCATCTCCGATACTTTTGATACCCTTGGAACCTTTATCGGAACCGGACGCCGCAGCGGCATTTTCAGCGAAGAAGATGAACGGCTGATGGAAAACTCCACTGGCTTTAAGTCCAGACTGGACAAGGCACTCTTTGCAGACGCCACAGCAACCTCCATCGGCGCTTTATTTGGAACTTCCAATACCACTACTTTTGTGGAAAGTGCATCTGGAATCGGTGCAGGTGGAAGAACCGGGCTTACCTCCGTGGTAGTAGCGATCTGCTTCGCCCTTTCCGCTTTCCTGGCAACCTTTGTCAGCGCGGTTCCTTTTGCAGCAACAGCTCCTGCGCTGGTATCAGTGGGAATCATGATGGTTTCTTCCTTTAAAGACATTGAATGGAACAACCTTGAGGAAGCGATCCCCGCATTTTTCGCAGGTATCTTCATGGCTTTGTGCTACAGCATCTCCTACGGTATCGCCGCTGGCTTTATTTTCTACTGCATCGTAAAGATCTGCAAGGGAAAAGCAAAAGAGGTACACCCTATTCTGTGGGTATGTACGGGACTGTTTATTTTAAACTTTGTTTTGTTAGCACTTTTATAAAATCCTGCCGGCCGGGCAGGCGGTTTTGGCAGATAGAAAAAAGGCACTGGGATTTTCCCGGTGCCTTTCTTCTATCTGCGCCCATCTTCTGACGCTTTATTTTACTTCTACCAATTCAATTCTAAAGTTCAGTTCTTTTCCTGCCATTTCGTGGTTAGCATCCAATGTGATCGTAGTTTCTTCTTTTGCGGTTACTTTAACCGGGAAGGACTGTCCGTACTGATTGGAAAGGTATACCTGCTGTCCTACTTCCAAGTTTTCTGATCCTGGAAGCTGCGCCATCTCGATGGTAAAGACAGCATTTGGATCTGGCTGTCCATAAGCTTCCTCCGGCATCAGATGAATATCTACCACCTGTCCCACTTCCATATCTGCCACTGCTGCATCGAACCCTTTGATCATCATGCCGGCGCCGCATACGAATTCCAATGGTTCTCCGCGGTCATAAGAGGAATCAAACTGTGTTCCATCGTTAAACGTTCCTCTGTAATGGGTACGGCAGGTTTTTCCTACGTTACGTCCTGTGATGGTATTTGTATGGCCGCATCCTCCACAGGTATGTCCGTCTCCATGGCCGCCGCAGGTATGTCCCTCCCCATGATGGCCGCAGCTATGTCCGTCCTCATGGTGGTGATCGCAATTCGCCCCTTTTGACACCAGTTTCCCTTTCAGGTAGGCTTCTACCGCCTGATCCGCATCTCCCTCAGCGCCGGAACATAATTCGATTCCAGCCTGGGCAAGGGCATTTTGAGCGCCTCCGCCAATGCCGCCGCAGATCAGCACCTGCACATTCTGTCCGGCAAGGACCCCAGCCAAAGCTCCATGGCCTTCTCCGTTTGAGCTGATCACCTCGCTTGTGATCACTTTGCCATCTTCCACCTCATACACCTTAAAAAATTCCGTTTTTCCAAAATGCTGAAAAATGTTCCCATTGTCATAAGTTACTGCGATTTTCATAATCTTATATCCTCCAATTTTTTATTACCAGTTTCATAAAGGCTGCGGCTTTTTCTAACAAAGAACTGCTCTCCGTTAAGGCAGCACAAGGGCTGGACGAAAATTCAGATAATCCCCGGATACCAGCATATAGGGAATTCCATGATAACTGCCGCGGATGCTGTCCCCGAACCGGCTCTCCCCATGACAGTGGGAGTATACCACTTTGCTTACCTGATATTTCTCCGCGATTTTTGTAAAGGGCGAAGTCTTTTCCAGTATATTCGTGGGCGGATAATGTAAAAACATGATAAAATTTTTAAATCCAGCCGCTTCTGCCAGATGAAAAGATTCCTGCAGACGCTCCATTTCTCTTTGCACCAGCTTTTTCGCCTGCACTTCCCTTTCTTCCTCCCATCCGACCACGTTTCCCCGGCGGTCCAGATAAAAAGGGCCCTCGAAAGTGTAGCCTTTCGTCCCTACAAGAGCATAGTCTTTATACACGGCAAAGTTATTCTGAAGGAAAAACAGCCTGCCTTTAAATTCTTCGTTTAGACGTTCCGTCTTTTTCGCATCCCAGAACATATCGTGATTTCCCCTAAGAAGGATCTTATGCCCCGGCAGCCGTTCAATAAAAGCAAGATCTTCCTGACACTCTGCGAGTTTCCTGCCCCAGGAATGATCCCCCGTAAGCACAAGAGTATCTTCCGGCTTCACAATGCGGTTCACATATTTCTCGATCTTGCGTTCATGATGCCGCCATACTTTCCCAAAGGCATCCATAGGTTTGTCTGCCTGAAAACTAAGATGCAGATCTCCCAGTGCGTATAATGCCATGTATAATGCTCTCCTTTAAATCATCTAATTTCTTTCCTTTATACCAGCCGTCCTCTTAGAATAAGAGTATAACCGTTTCGCCAAACAATAGCAACTCTTTTGGAACGATGCTTTCGTTTTCTTTTCAGGCAGCAATTTCATACTATAAAAACGGCTGCCCCTTTCTACAAAGAACAGCCGTCTGTTGTATTTATTATTCTCCAAGCAGCTCCTTTAAATCCTGCTCCACGGTAGTGATCGGTTTGATCCCATAATTTTCCACCAGGAAATTAAGGATGTTCGGGGACAGAAAAGCCGGAAGGGACGGGCCCAGGCGGATATTTTTAATCCCCAGGTGAAGCAAAGTAAGTAAAATGCATACCGCTTTCTGTTCATACCAGGACAGGACAAAGGATAAAGGCAGCTCTCCCACAGAACATCCGAAAGCGTCTGCTAAAGCAACGGCCACCGATATAGCTCCATATGCATCGTTGCATTGCCCCATATCCATAAGCCGCGGCAGACCGGCAATTTCTCCCAGATCAAGATCGTTAAACCGGAACTTTCCGCAGGCAAGAGTTAATACCACGCTGTCCTTAGGAGTTTGTTTTACAAATTCTGTGTAATAGTTTCTTCCAGGCTTTGCCCCATCACAGCCTGCTACAAGGAAGAAATGCCGGATCTTTCCTTCTTTTACGGCGTTTACCACAGCTCCTGCCTGGGAAAGGATCGCGCCGTGGCCAAATCCGGTCCTTACCTGACTTCCTCCATTGATCCCAAAGAATTGTCTGTCTTCGTTAAAGCCGCCAAGCTCTAACGCTTTCTCGATCACAGGGGTAAAATCTTTTTCTTCTCCGATATGCACTGTGCCAGGAAAATTTACTGCTCCTGTGGTATACACACGGTCTGCATAACTGTTTTTCGGTGGCACAAGGCAATTTGTAGTAAATAAAACCGGCGCTGGAAGGTTGTCAAATTCCTCTCTTTGGTTTTGCCATGCAGTACCGTAATTACCTTTAAGATGAGGGTATTTCTTCAATTCCGGGTATGCGTGAGCCGGAAGCATTTCTCCGTGCGTATAGATATTGATGCCTTTTCCTTTAGTCTGTTCCAGCAGTATTTCCAGGTCTTTTAAGTCGTGTCCTGTGACCACAATAAACGGCCCTTTTTCCACCTTTAAAGAAACCTCTGTGGGGGCTGGCACCCCATAGGTCTGTGTATTGGCTTTATCCAGCAGCGCCATACATTTCAGGTTCATTTCTCCTACTTTTAAAACCGCGGAAAGCAGAGCCTGTGTACTTTCCTCATATCCGATCCGAAACAGTGCCTCACTGAAAAAGTCATTGACTTCCCGATCCCTATAGCCAAGTACAAGAGCATGGTAGGCATATGCTGCCATACCCCGTATGCCAAAGAGGATCAGCGATTTCAGAGAGCGGATGTCTTCGTCCCCTTCCCAAAGCTGTTTCATATCATATTCCTCATTGCGTCCGCAGGGTGATCCGCATGAGTCACATTCCGGAACCAGTTTATTTTTTTCTTTTCTGACCTTGGCGGTCTGTTCTATAATCGCTTCGTTATCAAAGCTTACGTTGGTCACTGTCATGAACAGGCCTTTCAGCATCACCTCATACGTACTGTCATCTAAAGGAGTCTTTCCTTCCATAGCCCGGGCAAGTCCGATCAACGCGCCGGTAAGCTCGTCCTGTAAAAGGGCGGTATCCTCTTTTTTCCCGCAGACCCCAGCCTTTCCTGTACATGCAGTACAGCCTGCTGTCTGCTCACACTGGAAACAAAACATTTTATTCTCCATCTTTCTCTCTCCTATTCTTCTATGATATTTCCATCAGTGGAAAGGATAACCACATTCCACGGAATAAATTTCCCGCTGTTCATCAATGCCGTTTTTACTGCATTTACCATGCCCGCACAGCAGGGCACTTCCATCCTTACCACCGTGACACTCTTTATATCCTTTTGACGGATGATCTCTGTCAGCTTTTCTGAATAATCCACCGCGTCCAGTTTCGGACAGCCCATAAGCGTAATGTGATTTTTCATAAAGCGCTCATGAAAAGACGCGTAAGCATAGGCAGTACAATCCGCAGCGATCAAAAGCTTCGCACCGTCAAAATATGGTGCATTTACCGGAGCCAGCTTAATCTGCACCGGCCACTGTCTAAGCTGGGAAGAAGCCCTATGAGAAACCCTTTCTCCATCCGGCTGATTCTGGTCCCTTTGGATTACTTTTGCCTGTGTACCCAGACAGCCTGAAGGAATTTTGCTTCCTTCCATCTTCATTTTTTCCATTTTATTTTTCATCACAGCAGCTTCGTCATAGGCGGCGGCTTCTCGTTCTTCAAAAGTAATAGCTCCTGTAGGGCAGGCCGGCAGACAGTCCCCAAGCCCGTCACAGTAATCGTCCCGAAGAAGTTCTGCTTTCCCGTCTTTCATCCCGATAGCGCCCTCATGACATGCGTCGGCGCAGGCTCCGCATCCATTACACTTTTCTTTGTCAATATGAATGATCCTTCGTTTCATATATTCTTCCTCTTCTCTTTGTTTTCCTGTTCCTTGAATTACTGGATATACTATAGTACAATATCTGTGACAAGTATGTTTGATTTCAAACAAAGGAGAGGAATTTTTGAAAAAATATTGGCCCTTATTGAAAAAAAGTCCCTTTTTCCAGGGAATGACAGAAGAAGAAATACATTCTATCCTCCAGTGTGTAGATGCCAGACCTATATCCGGAGAAAGCGGTACGTATATATTTCGGATGGGGGACTGCACTACAGAAATGGGACTTGTCCTCACTGGCTCGCTCCTGGCGGTCCAGGAAGATATATGGGGACATAGAAATATCATTACGAAAATAGAAGCAGGCGACTTTTTCGGAGAACCCTATGCAGCGCTGCCAGGTTCTGTTTTAAATATCAGTGTACTCGCCTGCGAAGACTATGAAATTTTAATGCTGAATATAAACCGGCTTCTTACCGTGTGCCCTACTGCCTGCGCCCATCATAACCGGCTGATACGGAATCTGGTTTCCGTTCTTGCGGAAAAGGTCCTTCTCTTCAATGAGAAAGTTACACATATGAGCAAACGAAGCACAAGGGAAAAACTTTTATCCTATCTTTCTTCTGAAGCCATCAAACAAGGCAGCCGTTCCTTTTCTATTCCCTATGACAGACAGCAGCTGGCTGATTATCTATGTGTGGAGAGAGCTGCTATGTCAGTGGAACTTTCCAAACTGCAAAAGGATGGGCTTTTAAAAACCAACCGGAACCATTTTGAACTCTATACGCCCCCACAGACGTGAGGGCGTAGTTTGAGCAGAATATAAAGAGCTTTACATTTCAAATTTCAGAGCATCCTCGGGAGTATCCAGATTACTGTTCTTCCAGATCCTTACGACTACTTCTTCTATGTCCTTTCCTTTCTCCTGTATGATCGTACCTGTGTAATCTATCAGTATAGCTTTTTTCATTTTCTTCTCCTTTTCTTTACCGTATTTTTATAAATATCCTATCCGGTTTTTGTTATCCGAAATTTGCTCCAAAGCTGATTCACCTTATATAAACCTTCCGGTAGGGCTCTGAGGGGACTTTTTAATTTCTTCCGGGGTACCGGCAGCCACTATCTGACCGCCCTTTTCTCCTCCGCCAGGCCCCATATCAATAATGTAATCTGCATTTCGTATCACATCCAGATCATGCTCGATCACAATGACCGTAGCTCCATTTTCGATCAAGGTCTGAAATACCCCCAGCAAAACCTGTACATCCAATGGATGCAGGCCAATAGTAGGCTCGTCAAACACAAACACTGAATCCGACTGCATCTTTCCCATTTCACTGGCAAGTTTTAATCGCTGGGCTTCTCCGCCGGACAGGCTGGGCGTTTCCTCGCCCAATGTCAGGTATCCAAGTCCCAGTTCTTTTAAAACCTTTAGTCTCTGATAAACAAGGCGCATCTCCCTGCATGCCTCCAGTGCAGTGTTTACATCCATAGCCATTATCTGAGGAAGGGAATATCCTTTTCCGTCTTTTTTGAAATACTTTATTTTTCCCGCATCCCTGCCGTACCTGGAGCCCCTGCACTCGGGGCAGGGAATATCCACATCCGGAAGGAACTGCACATCCAGGCTGATCTCTCCGGTTCCATCACAGACCGGACAGCGCAGCCGGCCGGTATTATAGGAAAAATCCCCGGCTTTATATCCCAGCCGTTTTCCATCGGGCGTTTTTGCAAAAATCTTTCGCAGCTCATCGTGAACATTGGCATAGGTAGCCACAGTAGAGCGGACGTTAATCCCAATGGGAGTGGCATCGATCAGCTTGACCTGATGGATCCCTTCCGCTTCCATTAAAGTTACATGTTCCGGAAGTTTTTTTCCATGGATCTTTGCCTCCAGCCCGGGAACCAGGCTCTCAAGGATCAGGGTAGTCTTTCCGGAACCGGACACGCCGGTTACTGCTGTCAGCCTGCCTTTCGGTATTTTGACCTGCAAAGGTTTTACAGTATGGATGGCTCGGGTAAAAAGGCGAAGCTCACCTTGTGCGAACATTTCATTTTTAGAGGCCCTGACTCTTGGATATATCTTCCCTTGGCCTCCCAAAAACGGACCGATTTCAGATCCAGGCATTTTCCCAAGGGACTGCGGCGTCCCCTGAGCAATTACATAACCGCCCTCTGCTCCGGCTTTCGGGCCCATCTCGATGATCCAGTCTGCTTCTGATAAAATTTGTGTATCATGGTCCACCAATATAACGGAATTTCCATCCGCCACCAGATCCCGCATGACTCCGGTCAGCCCCAGGATATTACAGGGATGGAGCCCGATGGATGGTTCGTCCAGCACATAAAGTACCCCTGTGGTCCGGTTGCGAACTGCCCGGGCAAGCTGCATCCTCTGCCGTTCCCCTGTGGAAAGGGTAGAAGACGCCCGGTCCAGCGTTAGATAACCTAAGCCCAGCTCCAAAAGTCTTCTGGCAGCCGTCCCAAAAGATTCACAGATGTTTTCCGCCATAGTACGCATTTCCTCCGGCAAAGAAGCAGGTACTCCCGCCACCCATTCTGTAAGGTCCGAAAGATTCATCTGGCAGGCTTCATCCAGGGATATTCCCCTTATCCTGGGCGCCCTGGCTTTTAAAGAAAGGCGGGTGCCCCCGCAATCCGGGCAGATACTATGCTTTAAAAACTTTTCCACCCGCTTCATTCCCTTTTCGTCTTTCACCTTTGCCAGGGCATTTTCTACTGTATGGACTGCGTTAAAATAAGTAAAATCCAGTTCTCCGCCCTGATTAGAATTTTTCGCCTTATAAAAAATATGCTTTTTTTCTGCCGGTCCGTGATAAACAATATCTTTTTCTTTCTCTGTTAATTGGCAAAAGGGCACATCCGTGCGCACCCCCATAGCCCGGCATACATCCGTCATCAAAGACCACATCAGGGAATTCCATGGGGCCACTGCCCCTTCATCAATGGAAAGAGACTCATCCGGTACAAGCGTGGTTTCATCCACCGTCCATACTACCCCTGTGCCGTCGCAGGTACCGCAAGCTCCCTGGCTGTTAAATGCAAGTTCCTCCGCTGACGGGGCATAAAATTCAGCTCCGCACACCGGACAGATCAGTTCCTGCCCGGCAGCTACCTTTAAAGTAGGTTCCAGATAGTGCCCATTGGGACATCTGTGACCGGAAAGCCTGGAAAACATCAGCCGGAGGCTGTTTAAAAGCTCTGTTCCCGTACCAAAGGTACTCCGCACACCAGGAATCCCCGGCCGCTGATGAAGCGCCAGGGCTGCCGGCACATAGAGCACTTCATCCACCTGTGCCCTGGAAGCCTGTGTCATCCGCCGCCTTGTATAGGTAGACAGGGCATCCAGATACCTTCTGGAACCTTCGGCATATAAGACCCCAAGGGCAAGGGAAGACTTCCCGGAGCCAGACACTCCCGCAATACCTACAATCTGATTCAGCGGTACGTCCACATCTATATTTTTCAGATTATGTACTCTTGCACCCCGGACCTTTATTTTATCGATCATGCTTCTTCCTCCCCTTATATTTAATCCTGCTCACTTTATCGAGGATTTTTCTCTTTTCAATATCTATTTTAACTGGTTTTCCTCCAGCTCTTTTTGCATACCTGTTTCTAAGCCATTTTTGTTTCATGAGCAAATATAAAAATAGTATAACACAAAGACTTTTTCTCTTTCCAGTATTTCCTGCCCCGTATACGGGCACTGCACTAATGTACTGGCATATTCATACTGACAGTGCTGTTCGTTTGGATATGAACGTGCCAGTACACTAGCCATTCCGCTGATATTTTGATACAATAGGATGCAGCAAAAAGGAGTATAGAAATGAGAAGACGAAGAAAAAAGAACTCTGGCTTTGGAAAATTTTTATCCTTTGTCATCTTCATATGTTTTGTTCTGTTTGGAGGGGCAGAAATAAAAAACGGCACTTTTCCCTACCCGGGAGACAGCACAGCCTCCGTATCCCTTACTTCCCAGGACCTTCCAAAATACACAGGCGCCCCTTATGTGACAGTCAACGGCAACGACCCGGAATTTGACGAGAACGCCTTTACTACCCAGTCCTTTGAAACTTATTCTTCCCTGGATTATCTTGGAAGATGCGGCACCGCCTATGCCAACCTCGGCACAGACCTGATGCCCACTAAGGACCGGGAGAGCATCAGCCAGGTCCACCCTACGGGATGGCAAAGCACCACCTACGAAACTGTTGACGGAGAATATTTATATAACCGCTGTCACCTGATCGCCTTCCAGCTCGCCGGTGAAAATGCAAATGAAAAAAATCTGATCACAGGTACCAGGTACATGAACGTGGAAGGGATGCTTCCCTTTGAGGAAAAAGTGGCGGACTATATCCAAAATACCCAAAATCATGTGCTTTACCGGGTAATGCCCATGTTTGAAGGAACCGACCTTGTGGCAAAAGGCGTACATATGGAAGCGGAATCTGTAGAGGATAAAGGAAAGGGAATTTCCTTTAATGTTTTTGTTTTTAATGTTCAGCCAGGTATAGAGATCGACTATGCCACCGGGGAAAGCCGCCCTGCCTCCGATGAAGAAAAGGAATCCACCACCCTTCCAGAAACTTCCACGGAAGGAGAAAACAGCTCAGGGTATATAGTAAATACCTTTTCTCATAAATTTCATCTTCCTTACTGCGACGGGGCTGCCGCCACGAACCCGGCAAATAAAGAATTTTACTCGGGAAGCAGAGAAGACCTTATCCAAAAAGGATATTCCCCCTGCCAAAACTGCTGTCCATAAGAACCGTCCATTGTAAATTTTTCCTGTCTGTCAAAAAAGGATCCTGTTATATATACAGAATCCTTTTTTGCGTCAGGGCCCAGAAACACCATGCGCCTTATCCTCATAAGAAATACAAAGGCAGTAACATTCTTTGCTTCCTGGGGGCATATCCCTGCCGTTTAACTATTTTCCTCTCCGGGAATCCAAAACAGGAAACGGCTTCCCTCACCAAATACACTTTCCGCCTCTATCTCTCCTCCATGGGCCTCTACGATCCACTTCACCATAGGAAGCCCTAAACCGGAGCCGGAGCCTTCTTCCCCTGACCTGGAAGCATCCGCCTGGTAAAACCGCTCCCAGATATGCGTAAGCTGTTCCTTAGTTATCCCGATGCCGTTATCTTCCACACAGCCCTCTATCTTTCCATCTTTCTTTTTTAAACTTACCTTCAGCCATCCATTCTCTTTTCCATAAGAAATCCCGTTTCCAATGAGATTCATCCATAAACGGATAAACAAAGTTTCATCTACATAGCCTTTAATCTGCTCCTGAATATCCCTTTCTATACGGATTCCTTTTTTCCCTGCGATCTCCTCCTGCTCTTCTGCCGCCATTTCTGTTAAAAGAGATAAATCTACATATTCCTTATGCAGAACCAGCCTGTTTTGATCTGTTCTGGATAAAAATAAAAGCTGAGAGATCATTTTTGCCATATTCTGTGCTTTTCTCTGTATCACCTCTATAGAGGCACGTTCGTCCTCCTTTAAAGTGCTATCCTCCAGAAGATATTCGCATTGGGACAAAATAACTGTTACCGGGGTGCGCAGCTCATGGGAAGCGTCCGAGGTAAACTGCTTTTCTTTTATAAAAGCTTTCTCTACCTTTTCCAGCATCAAATCAAAGGTTTCCGCCAGCTTATAAATTTCATTTTTTTCCCCGGTCAGGCCAATTCTTTTTGATAAGTCCTCCTCTTCATAGATGGCACGGGCTGTTTCTGTGATCTGTGCCACCGGCCGAAGGGTCCTGCCCACGAAAAAGTATCCCAAAATCGTCGCCAGAACTACCAGCAAAGGAAAGAGTATGATCGAAAGGCGAAGAGTTACCTGCAGGCTGCTTTCTGCTTCTGTAATAGAAGTGATCCCTCTTACATATACTGTGCCATAATTCTCAATTTCCGATGCAGCGTCCCAAACGTACCAGCGTATCCCCTCCTGGGTCAGCCTTTTCAATCCCTCTCTGATAGGTACTTCCTGGGTAAACTCATAAGGAATCCTTCCTCCTATGAGGTTTTCATTTTCATCATATGCAGACAGATAGATTCCATTTTCTACTTCATAAAAATCGCTGTCGATCCTAAGCCTTGTTTTACCCCATTGGATATCGTCAAAAGCGCCGAAAACCTGTCTTTCCAAATCCTGCTCCACAGAAGAAAGGATCTCGCTGCTGCTTAAGGAAAATAAAACTCCCAGCATGAGCGCTGTCATCAAAATCATAAATGCGGCATATAAAATGGTCAGTTTCCACTTTAACGGTAATTTTTTCATTTATCCTCCCTGAGCACGTAACCTGCACCTCTTACTGTATGTATCAGCTTCGGTGAAAATCCCTCGTCAATCTTTCGGCGCAGATAACGGATATACACATCCACCACGTTAGAGCCGCCTGCATAATCATAATTCCAGATATGCTGTTCGATCTTGTCCCTTGACAATACGATCCCTTTGTTCATGCACAGATAACGAAGTATAGAAAATTCCTTGCTTGACAGCTCGATCTCTGTATCGTCCCTGTATACTTTCTGGGTATTAAAATCCACGGTCAGGTTTGCTATCTTAACAACATTGGTCTTTTCTTCTCCTGGGGCTGATTTTCGCAGCATTACACGAATCCGTGCCAAAAGCTCCTCAAAAGCAAATGGTTTTACCAGATAGTCGTCCGCTCCTGCGTCCAGGCCGTTCACCCGGTCTTCGATGCTGTCCTTTGCTGTTAAAAGGAGAACCGGTGTATTTTTTTTAGATTTTCGGATACTTTTGAGCACCTCAAGTCCATTTTTTTTTGGCATCATAATATCCAGGATCACCGCATCATAATCTGCGCCTTCCAGATATTCTAAGGCTTCCTGTCCGTCAAAGCAGGCGTCTACACTGTATTTCTGATTTTCCAGCCGCTTTTTTAAAAGAGCGTTTAAATCTCTCTCATCCTCTGCAATTAAAATCCTCAAGTTTATCTCTCCTTCCCCGGATCCACTGCCCTCCCGTTTCCTGCACAGACAAAGAGACGACTGATAAGTTCCTTTATCAGCCGTTCTCTGTATGATATTTATTCATATTATATCATTTTCCCTGCACAATATCCATCCAGGGAGGGAAAATTTTCCTGTCTATTCCTTTCTGCTGTGTCCTCCAAAAACTTCAAACTCCATCTGTTCCAGGCTCTTATCAATCCAGTCGATCTCCTCTTTTGTTAAAAGTATCTCTCCTGCTTTAAGATTTTCTTTTAACCGTTCCAGTTTCCTGGAACCGGGGATCGGCACGATATAAGGTTTTTTGTTCAGCATCCATGCCATGGAAATCTGTCCCATAGTGGCATTTTTCTCTTCTGCCAGTTTGTTCAGCAGTTCTAAAAGCGCTTTCCCCTTTTCATATCCTTCCCTGGTATACTGGGGCATATCTGCACGGAAATCCGTATTTTTGTCAAATTCCGTATCCCACGTATATTTTCCAGTAAGGAAACCATTTGCCATGGGCGAAAAGGCAACAAAGCCGATATTTAATTCCTCACATACAGGAAAGAGACTTTCGTGCCATCTTGCCATCATAGAATAGCGGTTCTGGATGACCGTCACAGGACATACAGCGTTTGCGCGGCGCAGGTATTCCTCCGTTGTCTCAGAGATTCCCCAGCAGCGTATTTTTCCTTCCCGGATCAGCTCTCCCATAGTCTGCGCCACTGTCTCAGGCTCTACATTCGGATCTATACGGTGCTGATAATAAATATCGATATAGTCTGTGCCAAGCTTTCTAAGGCTCGCCTCCACACTGGTGCGTATGGTCTGCGGCCGGCAGTCCGTGCGAAGAGAAAGATCCTCGTTATGGCTTACGCCCATTTTGGTAGCGATCACCACCTTATCCCGCACATCGCCAAGTGCTTCTCCTACTAGTTCTTCGTTGCAGGAAAGGGAACCGTCCGCACATGTCCCCACATATGCTTCCGCTGTGTCGAAAAAATCATATCCCATTTCATAAGCTTCCCGGATAGTTTTTATAACTTTTTGCTTTTCCAAAGGCTCTCCGTATGCATGACTGAATCCCATGCACCCAAGGCCAATAGGATTTACATATAATTCACTATTTCCAAGTCTTCTTTTTTCCATTTCTTTTCCTCCTTGGTTTCTCCCTCACTGCCGGCAAGTGCCCCAATGATGGAACCTGTTTCTTTTTTCATTATAGGAAAAGGAGATTTTAAAAAGAAGTCTCCATTTGTTTTAAAGTTATAACCTTTCCCTTTTCACTGATTACTTTGGTTACTGTTCACTGATGGTGTCCACTACAGACATCTTTTGGATCCGCTTTGCCGGCGCACAGACTGCCAGGATCACAGAAAAAATCACTGCAGTACAAATAACAAACAAAGCTTTTACCGGGATTCTCCATGGTGTTCCATACTGGCTTGTTACCAAAGAAGTATACAGCATCCAGTTTAAAGGCAAGCCTGCTGCACAGCCAAAAATAATCCCCCATAAAACATAGGAAGCTGCCTCCGCCGCTATCATGCGCACAAGCTGGCGTCCGCTCATGCCAATAGCCCGCATAGCCCCGTACTGCTTCATACGTGCGGATACACTCATAGCAATACTGTTTATAATATTAAAGACAGAAATAAGGGCGATCACCGCCAAAAAGCCATAAACAAACACAGAAAAAGAATAATACGCGCCTCTTGCCTCACTATTCTTTAGTCTCTGGTCTGCAAAAGAAAAGTTCTCTCCCGTCATTTCCCTTAGCAGATCCACATCTTCATCTGCTGCATTTTTATTTAACTGAATATCAAGGATCGTATAATCCTTCTCTCCGGTAAGCTCCCAGAACATTTCTTCTGAACAGATTACGGTCTTTACGCCCTCCGTCCGGCTAAAAGGCGTATAAGAAAGGGTTCCTGTCACAATGACTTCCCTTTTTCCATCCCAAGTGTCCATAGTAATCTTATCTCCCAAAGAAAATGCATCAGATTCTCCACTTTCTATTAAGACACCTTCTCCTTTTTCCGCTTCCGAAATACTTCCCTCAAAAAGCATATCCTCCGCCCATCCAAACTGGTTTTCCTCATAGGAAATTAAATTTATGGAAGCCTCTTCCCCATTGATCTGAACAGGCAGCTCATAGGCAAAACTGCGGCCGTACACTCTTTTCACCGCCGGGACTGCTTTTATTTTCTCTTCAAGGGAAACAGGAACTGAGCAGGTATTATCGGTACTTATCACCGATATATCCGGCGTATAAGGCCGTAAAGGCAAAATAGAATGGTGCATAAAATCCACCACCGTGCTAAACGCAAGAAAAAGAATGATACTAAAGGCAAACGATCCGCTCATTAATAAGAAATTCTTTTTGCTGCCCATAGCGTGATGGATACCCAAAGCCGTATCAATGGGAAGGACACGGGTGTCTGCCGCCCTGCGTGCAGCGGGGAGCTTCTTACTGTTTCCGGATACAGCAAGGAGCGGTGATACTTTAGACGCCCGTTTCGCCGGAGAACGGACTGCTAAAAGAACAGTAAGCAGCCCTAAGACAGCGCCTGCCAAAAGTCCGGGCACACTGATGCCAAAAGTTGGCATACCGTAAAAAAATGTAGGTGTCAGCCACCGCAGAAAAGCACACAGCCCCCATACCACCAGAATACTAAAAAAAGCCCCCAGCGGTATCGCAGTACCGCACCACAAAAGCGCCTCTCTGCGTACAAAGCGCACTACCTGCTTACGGGCAGCTCCCAGACAGCGCAGCATTCCGAAAAACTGCGTTCTTTGCGCCACATTGCTGTTCATGCTGCTGGAAATCATCAGAATCCCGGCAGTCATTACCAAAACCGCAAGAACCCCGGCAGACATATAAAGCTGTATCATATAGGGATCGTCACTTTGAAGCATCAGTGCCAAAAGTTTCGTATTTTGTCCCACACTTGAGGGATCAATGTCTAAACGGCTGCAGATATCATCAATGGTTTTTTGGATATTGCAAAACACAGTGAACTGTACATACAACTCTGCATCTTTCGCCAGGGTATCCTCCTTAAAGTGCTCCTGATAGGTATCTGTATTTACAAATAATCCATAGACATCCCGGCTTAAAAGTGCAGAAGTATCGCTGCTGATCCCACAGACTGAAAAAGAAACAGGGCCATCCGGTGTCTCAAGGGTCAGGCTGTCTCCTATGTTTATCCCCATCTGCTTTTGTGCATTCCGGGTGATTACCGCCTGCCCTTTCTCTTTTGGAAAAATTCCCTCTGCAAGTTTTAAAGAAGGATACAATTCCAGCATTGTCTCATCCATACCACAGATGACCGTCTCCCTGCCGCCTAGGGTATATCCTTGATCTACCGTATAGTTGATCGCCTCATAACGGCTGCTTTTTACTACTTCCGGCCGTGCCATGATCATCTCTGCCTTTTCCTCTGTCATATTCCGGAATACAGCGTGCCATGCCCCGTCATTTAGTATACTTTGGTTCCGCTCGTTTCTTATCTGCATATCTGCCATGCTGAAAATGGTCGTTACCAAAAACACAGAAAGTATGATACAAAGCTTCGTCATCCTGCTCTGGCGGCGCCGTTGTTTTGCAGAAACAGAAACTAATTCCAGATAATGTTTCATGCCTGCACACCTCCCAGATCTTTTAAAACTCCGTCGCTCACTTTAAGCACCCGTTCCGCGCAGGCGGCAAGATTTGTATTATGGGTGATCATCAATACGGTCTGCTGGTAATAACGGGAGGCTTTTACCAGCAGATCCACTACATCCTGGCTGTTTTTTGTATCCAGATTCCCCGTAGGTTCATCCGCCAGTACCAGAGCCGGCCTGGTAATCAGCGCTCTGCCAATGGCAGCCCTTTGCTGCTGTCCTCCGGAGAGCTGGCTTGGAAGATGGTGGCGGCGTTCTGTCAGGCCCAGCACTTCCAGGATCTCATCCACCCGGTCTTTATCTGGTTTCCTATAATCCAAAAGCAGCGGAAAAATAATATTCTGTTCTACGTCTAATTCTGCGATCAGTTGGAAAGACTGAAAAATAAATCCAATGTTCTGCCTTCTAAAAATCGTGCGGGCGTTCTCGTTCATGGAAAAAATATCCTCTCCGTCCAGATATACCTTTCCTGAAGTAGGGTTATCCAGACCTCCGATGCAGTTAAGAAGGGTACTTTTTCCAGATCCTGATTCTCCAACCACTGCCGCAAATTCTCCCTTTTCCAGAGAAAAAGAGACATTTTTTAAGGCATTTACCTTCGCCTCTCCCGTCCCATAAGTCTTACATAAATTTTCTACTCTTACGATTTCCATCCTGTCACAACACCTTTCTTTCTTTTTTCTGAAAGAAAGCATACCGCAGCCACCTTACATTCCGGTGAATTTTCCGCCGTTTTTTCCTTACGTTTCTGTAAGAAAGGACAGCGTAAAAACTGTCCCCTGTCCTGGTACGCTTTGCACGGATAATATCCCGCCCTGCCCTTCGATAATGGATTTTGCCAAAGGCAGTCCTAATCCTACGCCTTGTATGTCCCTGCTGTTTTTGCTCCGGTAGAACCGTTTAAAAATATGATGGATGTCCTCTGAAGCAATTCCCGTTCCATCGTCTGTCACTGTCAGCCGGATCATAGCAGCGGAACTCTGCCAGGATACCTGAATATGGCCTCCTTTTGCAGTATGATCCAGTGCATTTTTGATCAGATTCCCAATAGCTTCCACAGTCCAGTCCCGGTCGCATAGGAGTGTTCCTTTTTCATCTCCTGAAAAGATCAGGTTTTTTTCTTCTTTTTTAGCCCTGGTCTTTAGATCTTCACAGGCTGCTTCCACCAGTTCCAGTATCCTGCAGGGCTTTTTCACAAATTGGACGCTTCCCGCGTCCAGCCGTGTAATCTTAAGCAAAGCCTGTATCAGCCGTTCCATACGTTCCAAAGACTGCATAGATTTTTTAGCAAACACTGTCACTGTCTCCGGATCATCCGGCTCTTCCAGTATGATCTCTGTATACATGTTAAGTGCTGCTAGGGGCGTTTTCAACTGATGGGAAATATCGGAAATGGTATTCTTTAAAAATTCCCTGGAGTGGCGTTCCGCCTCATTTTTCGACTGCAATGCCGTAGCGAGCTTATCGATTCCTCCAAAAAGCTGGTAGATCGTACCGCTCTCCTGTCGGGAAAGGCGATGAGAAAAATCGCCTTCCTGATACTCCTTAAGCACCTCTGTCCCTTTCTGATAAAGGATTTCCCTCTTTTTCAAAAAAGAAAGAGTCCCGGCTGTAAGCACCCCAGAAAGTAAAAACGCTGCCCCAAAAGAATAAAAAAACATGTCATACATTTCTTCACGTGCCAAAGAAAAAAGCCAAAATCCAGTTTCCTCCAGATGGCCGATCTTTTCCACAAAACCGCTTCCTTCTTCTGTCACACGTTCGTTGTGTAAGGCTGCGGCAATATCTTTTTCCTGGATTCCCTCTTCTAAAAGTGCAGACGCCATTCGTTTTTCCCATAAAATCTGACTTTCTTTCCCAATTTCTCCCATGGTCCAGACTGTACCAAAAGAAAAAAGGAATAAAATCATGCAGAATATCCCCAGAAAAATCACATACCGTTTTGTTTCTTTTTCATGCAGAAAACTCATAGAGACTCCTCCCATCGATATCCTAATCCCCGTACTGTTAAAAGGCGCTTGGGTTCTGAAGGGTCTTCCTCTACCTTCTCCCGCAGACGCCGGATATACACAGAAAGGGTATTGTCATCCACGAAATTCCCGCTTCCATCCCACAATACATCCAAAATGACAGTCCTAGTCAAAATCTGTCCTGCATGGGAGACTAAAAGGCAAAGCAGTCTATATTCTGCACTGGTAAGATTTAATATCTGTTCTCCCAGGAATACTTTTCCTTTGATTTGATCGATCTGAAGATTTCCGGAAATCAGTTTTCCTTCTGTTTCTTTCTTTTGTCCTGCGCTTCGCCGGAGGATCGCCCTTATGCGCGAACACAACTCGCCCAACTTAAAAGGCTTGGTAATATAGTCATCTCCGCCGCAGTCCAGCCCTCTGATGATGCTCGTCTCCTCGTCCGCAGCCGTAAGAAAAATAATCGGCGTCTCATCCCCTGCCCGGCGCACTTCCTCACACAACTGAAATCCGCTTCCATCCGGAAGGGTTACATCCAGCAGCAGCAAATCATAAAAATGATGGTCTTTTAAACGTTCCCTTGCCTCCATAAGGGAACATGCCACATCCAGCACAAACCCGTTTTTTTCCAGAGAATACCGCAATCCATCTATAAGGCTTTCATCATCTTCTAAAAGAAGCAATTTACTCAACCTGATCCCTCCTGTATGTTTCCATTAAAAACTGCATACTCCTATGCCGTTTTCTTTTCTGCTTTTTTCCCTTTTATTATAACATAAATGAAAAAGCGGGCTTTCTATCTTACGAAAATGTAAGCAAATCTTTTTACTCCTCCTGAACTCCTGTCAAAATACTGCCCTCCCTTTCGGCAGGAAGCGTATGTTTTTACACCGCAGACTTTTACGCGTACAGTACAAATTCGCCAATATTTTTTCATCAATTTTTAACAAAATTCCTAGGGTACTTTTTCTGAATAAGGAAATAAGGGGTTGTCGGTTAATACCGAATTTTAACCCCTGACATGCAGGAAAGAGACAATTCCAGAGAATTCGTACTTTTTTAGGAATCGAATTCTCTGTCGGATTGTCTCTTTCTTTTTATCCCTCGTATTTTAGGGCGCCCCTTGTTTTGGATTGCAAGGAGCGCTCCATCCTGTGCAGGATGATGTTGTCATATTATTCAGATTCGATGATCTTCTCCAAGATTTCTTCAGGTGAAAATTCCCGTTTTTCTTTTCTACTCCACAGGATCACCTGCCGGATTCTTTCTTCTGTATCTTCCAATCCACTTTCCCGGATTGCTTTTGCTATACGCTCTTTCATCTCCTGCCCCTGTTCCAACGCATCTTGAATAATCCGATAGAGATATTCCAGTTTTCTTAAATCTCCCAGATCTTCAAAAATTGCATTTGCTGCTACCAATGCGTTTCTCATATAGGCTGCATTATCTTTGAACAGATCGCTTTCTATATAGATTCCCTGTGCCTCTATAAACATCGAACAGAAAGTGACTACAGTCCGGGTATTGCCTTCCCGAAAAGGATGCACTTTCCATAGTTCTGCTATAAAGTCACTGAATGTTTCAACTATGTCTTTAAAAGAAGCCTGTTTCCATCCATAACTGTTGGCCCTTTTCAGAATCCTTTCTGCGTCTTTTGCAATATCAAAACAGTCTGAATACTCGACAGAAATATCGCCAAGCAGTGCCTCCGCTTTTTCGATATTGATAACCCTTGGCTTTCCTGCCCAATCATATACATCTTGAAAAATCCGGTAATGAAGTTCACAAAGGGTTTGAAAGTTAAATTTCTCCAGTGATTTATCTTCCGCAATCTCTGAGAGACGGAATAAAGTATAATCCGCCTCTACATTTTTTAATTCTTCCGAATCATGGACACCCGCCAAATTTTTCAGCACATCAGAATTCGGATATAAATACGGATCTTTCATCATACTATTCCTTCATTTTGTATTTTCGGTCTAGGGCTTTGCGCACATCTTCCATAGAAATCTCACCTTTTTTTTCTTTCTCGATGAGCTTCTTCATATCATCTGTAGGCTCCAGGCCGTCTACCTTTATCATTCCAATCGCATAATCCCATTTTTTATCTGCTCTTACTAACATATGGCATCACTCCTGCTTCTTGTTTGCTAATTCCACAGTCTCTTTATATAGTATACCATACAACTGCCCACTTATCTATTAGAAAGAATATTCAGCCAATTTAACTGCTGATAGCTGATCATCTTCTAAAAACAGCTTTATTATCTTCTGCTGAGTATCGTTAAGATCAGTATTCCGATGCCCTCTTTTTTAAAGAATAAATTCAGGGAGAGACATGACTCGTGCGAGTCCCGTCTCCCCCTATTTAGAATTATCTATTTCCCGATATCACCTTTTCTACTCCCTATTTTGGAATGAAAAGGCTGAATGCCATAGGTTGGTTACCGACTATTTGTCGTTGTCCCACCATTTCTGATCACGATCTTTTTGATATCCGACCAAGGGCTGAACACTTTCGTCCCCTCCCCGCTGGTCCGGTTCCATGCATGGAGCGCCATGTAGTAGGTTCCCTTCTTAGCGTTGCGCAGGGTCACGGTAACGGTGTTCCCCTTTGTGACCTTCTTCACACGCTTTCCGTAATCTACCGGACGCCTCTCTCCATTTACCTTCTCCACACGGCTTCCAAGGATAATGTCATAACCTGAAGCGTTTTCGCATCTTGTGTATGTAACGGTGATGGTCTTAGCCTTCTGGTTTACCCGCACGCTCTGGATCTTGGGTGTTCCCGGAGCCAGATAGGTTCCGTCCGGTGACTGTACGCTTCCATCCGGGTTATGGGTTGTCCCGTCCGGGTCGATCACTGTACCGTCCGGCTCTGTGACCGTTCCGTCCACGGCCACTACAGAACCTCCTTCCGGGGTGATCACGATGCCGCTAGGCAATGCAACAATATTTCCTTCGTTAATAGTAACGCTTACGCTCTCCCAATGATAGACCGGAGGTTCTCCTTTCCCTTTCTCGATCCTGGTATCGTCCTCTGTAGAATCCGGGTCGGCCCCCGGAAGGATCACCGTACCGTCTTCCTCTATGACCGTTCCAGAATCATACTTCCATCCGGCATAGACAGTCCGGTTTCCTGTCAGGCGGATCTCTGTGATCTTCTGGGTCAGGCCCGCATCGGCGTACCAGCCAGTGAAGGTACAGCCCTCACGGGTGGGGACATAGGCAGAAAGGTCAACCGTACTTCCGGATACGCGGCGGATGGATGGGAGCTTTGTACCGCCATTGGTATCGAAAGTAAGGGTGTAGTAGGTGGTTATGATGCGCCGTTCAAAGACGGCCTTTACCGTCACATTTAATGCTGGCATAATGAACGTATCTCCTGTGATCGTTACACCGCCGGAAACGGCTTCCCATTGTTTAAAACGGTAACCGCTGTCAGGATATGCAGTCAGCCTGATCTCTGTCCCTGCTGCCGCAGAGACCGGGGACGCGGACGCGCTGCCGTTGCCGTCCGTCTGCACCGTCACGGTGTACTGCACCGGATTCACAGTCACTGTGCAGGTGGCGGTTTTGCCGCCGTCAGCCGTGGTGACGGTGATGGTGGCAGTGCCCGCACCCACGGCGGTCACTTTGCCTGTTTCGTCCACAGTGACAACGCTTGTATTATCACTGCTCCACCTCACATCCTTGATGGTGGCATTGGCAGGCTCCACCGTGGCCGTGAGGATTTCGGTGCCGCTCACGGTCAGTGTTGTGCTGGATTTATTCAGTGATACGCGTTCTACAGGGACGTTTGGGGACATAATGATTGTAATGCTAAGCTCTTGGATGTCGCTACCGTAGTCATTGGTGGCTGTCACGGTAAATTTGCTGTCCCCCGGCGTGGTGGGAGTGCCGGAGATTACGCCCGTGTTTGCATCCAGGTTCAAGCCATTCGGCAAGGTGCCGGAGTTGTTGATGGTGCCGTTGTTGGTCAGGGTGCCGCCATCAGAGGTGGTCACGGTGCCCTCATTGGTCAGTGTTGCGCCGCTGTCAATCGTCAGACTCGCCCCACTGGGAATATTCAGGCTCTCGCCCTCGCCGATGGTCAAATCCTCCTGCAAGGTCACACTGCCGTACACGGTGCCGACCTTGTCGTTAAAGACGATGCCTACGCCATCAGTGGAAACGACCTCATCCTCATTGGTACCGGAAACAATCCCGCCGCTGGCCTGCACCGAAACACCAATGCCATATTCAGAGGTTGCAGTGACCTCAGCGTTCTGAATGGTCAGGGTAGCACCACTATTAGTACCTTCAACTCGGATTCCATCACTAGAAGTTCTACTAGCAGTTAGACTGGAGCTACCTGTGATGGTCAGACTGGCTGTGCCGCTAGAAGAATAGACATAAATCCCTGTGGAGGTCTCTGATAATGTGTTTTTTTGACCCTCTAATTGGATGGTCAACGCCGCTTCCCCACTGGTATTGGCCACGCCAATAGCAGCGCCTCCAACATTCGTGTGGTTATTAGAAGTCTTTATGGTGGCATTGTGAAGTGTCAGGGTATTGTTGCTTTCGTCATAATGAATATAGTTGTCTGTCGGTGTTCCTGTGCCTGAATACGCGGCGACGTTTCCATTGTCGTCCGTCGTCCAGTAACCAGTGGAAGTTATTTGCACATTGCCTACATAAAGAACCTGTCCGTTCGGCATAGCCGCCAGCGCCGTGGCGGGCAGCGCGTTGGACAGGGTGGCAGGCTGGGCTTCCAAGCCCTCGCAGGCGGCCAAATCCGCACCCTCGGCTCCGCACACCGGGCAATCCGCATTGATGTTGTCCCCGGTGCAGAGGGTTTCGCATATACATTCTTCCGTCTGTGCGTCGGACGGGGGCGTGCCCCCGCTGTCCTGTGTGCTGCAGATTCCACAAACAAAGCTGCAAGGGGTTCCCTCTGTTGCAGGAATATAACCGCAAGCCCCGTCGTGGGTATGCTTGCAGTCCAGTACCTTTGTAATACATCCGCTTTCTACGCTGCAGACATGGGTGCACGTCGTTTGCTCAGTCTCTCCATCGGTAAAAATATCAGCAGAACTACTGAAAATACTGTCCTGGTGATAACATTCTTCTGTATGTTTATGCACGCAGCTGGTCACAAGGGTATAGCAGGCCTCTGTGTGCTGGTGGGTGCATGGCATCCCAGCCGTACCAGGCGTATAGCCGCACTGAGCCGTATGTTTCGGATGATGTTCACAAAGTCCCCCTATCACTTTTGAACCACCGCCGCTCCATATGCCCTCAGCAAACACTGCCTGGGGGAACATGGAGAACAGCATCATTACACAAAGGACAAGGCTTAAAATTTTCTTTTTTCCTCTCATAGTCTTTTCTTTCCCTTTCTTTAGATTTTCCTCTGAAGGCACAAAAAGGGCGCGTCACGTCCACGGAAAAACCGTGGACGCACCGCGCCCTTTACAATGGCTGCTATGTAGTTTAAATATTCAAAACAGACAGACTTATCCCGTCTGTCTGTCTGTCAAATTATGCAGTTTTCTATCCATATAAAAGTCAAGTAATCTTTATCCATAAAAACAAGTGCTTTCCCTTTCCGGAATATCCCTTTTCAGACGCCACATCTTCTGTATCCGCCCTATATACCTGGCCTGCTCACACAAGGCACACACTTTTATTTGAAAGATAGGTTAATTTTACTGGAAACAGCATGGAAAATCAACTAACAATACCGGATTTGCTGATATAAAATAGGAGCAGAAAAGGTCAATCCGCACAATGCAGATCGACCTATCCCGGCAATTTGCTTACTTTCGAGCTTGTAATTCAGCAAGTGCTGCATAATGTTTAATATCAAATTCCTCCGGCGCTATTTCTGAAAGCAGTTCCAAATGTTCGGCTTCCCATTCTTTCAGTTCTTCTTCAGAAAGAGATGCACCTACACCACGGCAAGCTTTCATACGTCCATTCCACGTATCTCTGGAAAAATGTACATTTAAGAGATATTCTTCATGATAAACCTTATCAAATTTCCATTCGTAGCAATTTGGAATTTGAATTGGATGAATCTTCTCACCTGCACCGCTCCACTTTGGACTATACTTCAAAACGAGCTCTTCACTTTTTCCTGCTATTTTATCTTCGTAGGGGAGCCACGCCATATACAAAACCAATAATTTACCATTGGGCTTTAACATTCGATACAAATTGGGCATAACTTTTTTGTGATCAAAATACCAGAAACATTGACACGCTGTAATAACATCAAAAGATCCTTCTGGGAAATCTATGTTTTCCGTTGCTTTTACATAGTAATCAATCTTCATTCCTTCAGATAATTTTCGTGCTTGCTGAATCTGTTCTTCTGAAATATCTGTACCAATCCACTTTGCTCCATAAGAATATAAGTTTCTTGGCAGAACTCCAGTTCCTGTACCGAGATCCAAAACCATTTGTCCGTCTCTGCACAATCCCAGATCAAGAATTTTTTGATAAAATTCTTGTGGATAAATATCTCGATATTTTGCATATTCAGAAGATACTTTCCCCCAATCAAAACCTTTTCCACCATCTATTGTTTTATCTTTGATAATCAAAAAGCACCTCCATAAACATGATTTTGCTTGCCTACATAGTGTTTTGACGCAAACTAAGAATTTGACACCTGCTCCTTTACCAGCCCCCGTACAAAGTAAAAAACTTCTTTAAATCCTACTTTACAATCCATTGTCCTGATTTGCGGCTGCCAATACGCTCGATAATCCCTTTTTCTCTTAGTTCTTTTAAAACTCTTCTTATTTGTCTATCAGAGCGCTTTAGCTTTGTGGAAAGCTGCGCCTGTGTTATATGAGAATTTTCTTTTATTGCTGCTAATACTACATTCTCTAAGGGCTCATTTATTAGGACATTTTAAAATATACCTTTTTATCGGAATAATAGCAACTCTATTGGAATAATATTCAGTACTTATCGGAACAATGCAAAAGATCCAGCAGATACCATTGGCTCTCCTGGATCAATGCTTTTACACTATTCACTTTTCTTTCCGTAGAAGCAGTAAAATTCTAATACTCCTCTATTGCTGGTAAAAACTTAAATATTTTCCACCCATTTTTTTAATTCATCTACAGAATGTTTCCCGTTTAAAAGTCCGCCTTCCACTATTTCAGTATCCGGTGATAAAGATCCTTTAAGGCCATCGGCTGTTTTCCCAAGCCCGCTGCCTCCGGAAGTAGCGAAAAGCACGATCTTTTTTCCGGAAAAATCATAGCTTTCCAAAAAAGTATTGACAATAGTAGGCGCCACATACCACCAAATAGGAAATCCAAGAAATATTGTGTCATATGCCTTTATATCCGCATTCTTATCTGCAATGGCAGGGCGGAAAGACCTGTCATTCATTTCCAGAGAGCTTCTGGATTTTTTATCCATCCAGTTCAAGTCCGCGTTTGTATAGGGAACCTCCGGCTGTATCTCATACAGATCGGCTCCCGCTGCCTGGGCCAGATTTTCTGCCACTTTCTTTGTTGTTCCGCTTGCGCTGAAATAAGCCACTAAAGTTTTGCTCATCTTTCTGTCACTCCTTATCTCTATTTTCTTAATTTTACCTCAAACTATCCGTATTTTCCAGTCGGAGCTTTTGTCTATTGAACCTTATACCCTTCCACTAGGAGAATATGCACGGTATCCCACATCTCCTTTGGGTCTTCGAATTTCATCTTCTCATAGCTTCCCAGCTCTGAATGAAAAGAAATCACTCTGCTTTTCTGAGATACCCAAAAGCAGGCACACATCCTTCTTTCCTGTTCCTTCTCCATTCACCTCTCCTCCAATCTCTGCTGTAAAAGTGTTCTCTTCCCTCCAATAAACCGCGCGGCGGCTGATCCTCTTATATCAGCCGCCGCGTTTTCACTCATCTGTCCATTTTTCTAACATGCCGGTCCGCACACCGGTATTTTCCTTTGAAAAGCCAGCCGAAGGGAACTGGGATTTTTTATCTGTTTAAAATCTCCATAAACTCTTCTCCGGTGATCGTTTCCTTTTCAATCAGATACTCTGCAAGCTCATGGAGTTTTCCTTCATTCTCTTTAAGAATCCGGTCCGCCTTGGCTCTTGCAGCCTTTACAACTGCCACTACCTGTTCATCGATCTTCGCCGAAGTATGCTCAGAACATGCAAGAGAAGTGTCTCCGCCAAGATATTGATTGGACACAGTCTCTAACGCAACCATTCCAAAATCTTCGCTCATACCGTACCGGGATATCATTCCCCTTGCCAGCTTGGTTGCCTGCTCGATGTCGTTGGATGCGCCTGTGGTAATGCTGCCGAAGATAAGCTGCTCTGCAGCCTGTCCGCCAGTATAAGTAGCGATTTTATTCTCGATCTCTTCCTTGCTCATCAGGTAATGTTCTCCTTCATCCACCTGCATGGTATATCCCAAAGCCCCTGAAGTCCTTGGTACAATGGTGATTTTCGTAACCGGAGCGGAATTGCTCTGTTTCGCTGCAACCAATGCGTGGCCAATTTCATGATAGGATACGATCCGTCTCTCTCTTTCAGACATCACTGCATTCTTTCTCTGATAACCTGCGATTACCGTCTCTACGCTTTCTTCCAGATCCTCCTGGGTCACTCGTTCTCTTCCCATTCGTACAGCCCGAAGGGCAGCCTCATTGATCATATTTGCCAGTTCAGCCCCCGAAGCCCCGGAAGTGGCACGGGCGATGGCTGTAAAGTCTACATCAGAATCCAAAAGAACGTCCTTTGCGTGTACCTTTAGGATCGCCACACGTCCCTGCAGATCTGGAAGCTGTACCGGAACTCTCCGGTCAAATCTGCCTGGACGAAGGAGCGCCGGATCCAAAGATTCCGGACGGTTCGTTGCTCCAAGGATCACTACGCCCTTTTTCGCATCAAATCCATCCATCTCTGCTAAAAGCTGATTAAGGGTCTGCTCCCGCTCGTCGTTGCCTCCCATTCCGCCGCTGTCACGCTTCTTTCCAATGGTGTCTATCTCATCAATAAAGATAATACACGGTGCTTTTTCGTTTGCCTGCTTAAACAAATCCCTTACCTTCGCAGCACCCATGCCTACAAACATCTCTACAAAGTCGGAACCGGAAATGGAAAAGAAAGGAACATGCGCTTCTCCGGCTACCGCTTTTGCAAGCAAAGTCTTACCAGTTCCGGGAGGTCCTACTAAAAGAGCTCCTTTGGGAAGTTTAGCACCGATCTTTGCGTATTTTTCCGGGTTATGAAGAAAGTCTACGATTTCCGTTAACGCCTCCTTAGCTTCATCCTGTCCAGCAACATCTGCAAAGGTCTTTCCAGTCTCCGTCTCTGCATAAATCTTTGCATTTGCTTTTCCAAAACTCATCGCATTTCCTGCCATATTCCCCGCACGCTTCTGCAGCATATGGAACATAAACTGTCCAAATCCCACAAATATAAGCAGCGGCAGGATCCAGGTCACAATAAAGCTTAACAGCGGAGAATTCTGGGCTGGTATCTCTGCACCAAATTCCACCCCGGCATCTTCCAGCCTTTGGCGAAGTCCCTCATCCGGGAAAATACCTGTTTTGTAGTATCCTTCTTCTCCATCTGATTCTGCGACAAATACAATCTGGTTCTCACTTTCCTCCATGGCTACAGCGCTTACTCTTCCCTCATCCACCATTTCCAGGAAGGTACTGTACTCCACTTCTCTTACTCTTGGCTGCAGGATCGCCGGAAATAAAAGTGCGTTCAGCAGCATGACAATAAGTATCACAATAAAATAATAATAGATCAATGGTTTTTTGCTTGGCTTTTTATCATTATGTTCGACCATACCCTGTCCTCCTTTTCTTAAATCTAAATTTAAAATTTTATTCCTCCTGCTCCTTTAGCTGTGCGCAAATCGCTTTCATGGAAACCAAAAGCGCTTCATTTGCCGCCTGTACGGCAAAATCCAGCATATACTCCGCAAGCAGAAGCTTTTCCTCTGAAGTACCTTTTCCTGATATAGTATCTCGAAATTGCTCTTTCAGTTCCGTTATAATTTTTTCCACTTTGTCATATGCCGCCAGAATGGGTTTTAAATTTGAAGCCCTGCTGAATTTCATATTGTTATAAAGCTCCAGTCTGCACTCTTTGCATTCCTTTGAAAGCAGCTTGATATCTGCTTCTATTTCCTCCTTATTTTCTGTTTCGCTTAATTGGATTCGGTTGTGCAGCTGTGCAAATTTTTTATCCAGCTCATACAACTTTGCGGAAAGTATTTCATGTGCCATTCTCAAGCTCCTTTCTCTCCTTTTTCAGCCTTATTATAGGCGGCGTTTCCTGTCTTCGATATAGCCAAAAATGCGGAAGTGTAAATCTGCTTTACACTTCCGCATTTTTGTAAGATTTCTGCTGATTTTATTCAAAAGGACGGATCTTTCCCTGCTGGATCAGATAAATCGTATGTACGATCTCATCTATATTTTCTGTGTCTTCCTTTTTCCAGCTATATAGGATTCCCAGAAAGGCACCGCAATGGTACCGTACAACCAGATTCCGCTGGGAGGTATTCAGATGCCTGTACATTTCCATCCTGTCCATGGCCTGTCTGAAGAAATCATAAATAAATTCCTCCAGGATACGCTCCACTTCTTCCCTGTAATTTGTCTGCATGCTTCTTTCTATGTAAGGACGCATACTGACAGCGACTGAAAATAAATAATGGAGCCTTTTTTCTGCATCCTCCTGCTCAAGACATTCCCTGATCGTTTTCTTTGCATCCTTCTCAACCACCCATTTTAACAGGTCCGGGATATCTTCAAAATGGTAATAAAAGGTCTGTCTTGTAATGTTACATTCCGTTACAATATCTTTTACTGTCAGTTTTTTTACCTTTTTTTCAAACAGCAAAGTCCTCGCTGCCTCTGCTATTATGCTCTTCATATCTATTGCCATTTTTCATTCTCCACCACATCAGGCGCCATCCTTCTTCCGGCAGATTACCTCCTATGCATTTCTCTCAAATATGGTTTTTAAAACATCCACACATCCATCCAACCCAAGCTTTGCTGAATCCAGGACAATATCATAATTTGTAAAATTCAGCCACTGGCGTCCTGTATTTGCATGGTAATAATTTCCTCTTTTTTTGTCAAATCTTTTCCTGGTTGATTCTATCTGAGAATCTTCGATCCCGTACTCTTTGCTGATCCGGTCTCTCTTCTCTTTTTCATCGGAACAGCGGATAAATACATTGATCACATCCTTTTGATATTTCAAAGCCTCGGCGGCACAATGTCCCAGAAAGATGGCATTTCCACTGGCCGCCATTTTCTGGATCACCTTCTGCTCTTCTACGAAAACATGTCCTTCCAGGGAGAGCAGATCCGATTCACCGGAGCCAGCCCGGCTTAACGCATACATAGAATATAAAAAGCTGCCAGTGCTGTTTTCTTCGTATTTTTCAATCCGTTCAATGGGAACATTCCATTCTCTGGACACCGCTTCCAGAATCTCCCTGCCATAACATGGAACTTTACATTGCTCTGCAAGCCTGCGCGCAATCTCTGTTCCGCCGCTTCCATATTCCCGTTCAATGGTAATATAGTTAATACTCATAGCTCATCCTCCATTCTGTCCGAAATATTTTTAATGATAATACCTTTTATTATAACACAAAAACAAAAATGAAACAAAAGAAATAAAAAAAGCATCCGCAGGCCGAATTTTTGCACGAATTTCTCCGTGTCTTTTCCGGCCTGCGGATACCTTACTCTTTATATATTTTCCCGATAAATACCTGTTTATCCCCTATTCCGTCTGTTTAAGGAAGTTTCTTATCGGATAAAATTCGTATGCATAGACGGCTCTTTTTCAGGAAGTCCGTATTTTTCTTTTCCAAGGGCAATGCTTTTCATCAGAAAACTCATGTTCCTTGCCAGCGTGCGCATGGTCTGTCTTCCCTCTGCGTCCTGAAGGGCTTCTCCCTGTTCCCTGCCGTGAATACTGTTCCAGTACTGGCTGGACGCTACCGGCATTCCCGAAATGGTAAAATATTTGTTCAGTTCGTCAAAGGTGGAAGAGAGTCCTCCTCTTCTTGCAGCTACCACGCTTGCGCCTACTTTCATAGTTTTATCAAAGCTTGTGCTGTAAAACAAACGGTCCAAAAATGCAATGAGCGTAGCGTTTGCGGACGCATAATAAACCGGGCTTGCCACTACCAGTCCATCGCACGCCTCAAATTTAGGCGCAGCCTCATTAACCATATCGTCAAAAACACATTTCCCTTTTTTCATACAGGTGGAACAGGCAATACAGCCACGGATATCCTTATTTCCCACATGTAAAATTTCTGTCTCGATTCCCTCCTGTGCGAAAACTTCCTCCATCTCGTGAAGGGCGATATAGGTGTTTCCCTTCCCGCGTGGACTTCCATTGATCATCAAAACCTTCATATCCATTCCTCCCGGGTTATTTTAATTTAGAAATTTTAATGGCTCCGGTTTTCAAGAACCTTTTCCATTTTACCACAAACTTCTTAAACTTAACAAGAACCAGGAAAAGGCAGGCATATCTTCTTATTCTGTCTTTATATTTTTCACAATTTCTTGAAAGCTTTATCACAGTTTCTTCATAATATCCGTGTATCTTAATAGACAGATAGGGGAAAGCCCCTTTCTTAAATATTAATAACTTTTTCTTTTCATATTGCCGGGACAGCAAGTCCCGGCCCTCCTTTTATATTCCCTGGCTTACCGTTTTTTTCCGCCTCTTCCCCGTTTATATTTCGTATTTGTTGTCTTTCCCTTTTTTCCATATCCAGGACGTGACACCGACAGGATAAATGCCGCAAGCCCAATCATAACCAGGATTCCCAATACAGAAAGAACTAGGTTCGGCGGTGAAACCGCGCCGTTATACGCTTCCATATCAAAGCCCACAAGGATCAGCGCTGCTGAAAAAGGATAGGCACTCATCAAAAATCCACTTTTAAAAAACAGCATACTGTATCCCAGAAAAAAGGTAAACACAGCACCTCCAAGATAGGCGCCGCGTATCTGTCCGAAGATCAGGATCAGCGGCATACAAACCAGATATGTGGTAAAAGAAGCTGCCACGATCTGCCCTCCTCCTTCTAGCAGCACCTTCACCGTCAGACCGGAAAGCCCTGCGATTTTTCCTGTAAGCACAGTTATCCCCACACTGTAAACCCCGAAAATCAAAGCCAGTATTCCTGTGACAATAAGCTTTCCCTTCAAAAGCTTTGGAAGCGCCACCGGCACTGTAAGGATATTTTTCATCGTATCATTTACATACTCCCTGTCAATGAACCATCCGCCTGTCATCACCAGAGAAATAGGCAGAAACATCTGGGTATTTCCCCACACCACATTGACAAACAATCTGGAAAAATCATACTGGGGCTCCCTCAGGGCAGGGTCCATGATCAGCCAGCTTCCATACTGTACCAGCGGACAGATTCCAAGTGCCACAATCCCCACCAGCAGGATCTGACAGCGCCGTATTTTTTGCCATTCACTTTGAATTATCTTCCACATAAGTACCCTCCTTAATGCTTCTGCCGCTTATAAACCCAAGCGATCAGAAAAAGAAACACAGCCGCCTCTCCTGCGATAACCACAAATACCGAAGGTGTATCCAGAAAATACGGGCCGATTCTTGAAAGAAGCCCTAATAGTTCTTCCCCTGCGTCACTGAAATTAAAGAACTGGAAAAACCACCGAAAAGCAAGGGTTCCTGGAAGAAGAGTCCCCGGATTTAAACCATAGGGCTGGGTAAGAAAAATTTCATTAGAGCTCAGCAGATAATTCAGCACCGTATAGAAAAAAGCAAGGATTACGGAAATAATATAACTCTTATTCAGGGCGGTCACCACTAGGATACAGGGCAGCGCTCCCGCCCACATGATGATCCCTTCTCCAAGTCCCACGAAAAACAATTTCCAAAACCCGACCGGTTCCCATCCCTGAAGCAGTAAAATAACCAGATTTAAAAGTCCGCCCACAGCCATAAAAAGCACGGCAAAAACCAAAAGCAGTAAAAGCTTCGCCACACAAAGCCCCGCTTTGCTTACTGGAACGCAGAGCAAATTTTTCATGGTATCGTTATCCTGCTCTTCAAACAGCAGATTACATGCCAGTATC
>CALIZJ010000253.1 GCA_938028845.1 uncultured Blautia sp. | reverse complement strand
CTTTCCCTGTCCGCTCCCCGGCCAGGATACTTTCTTCCATACAGGCATAATAAAGGTTTTCTGGCTGGTAGCTTAATCTTTTCGGATACAGGAACTCTGATTTGACAAATGCCCACAAAAACTGCTCTGCCGTCATCCCATGATATTTAAAAAATCCACAGGCCGCAAACGGTGCAGCCCCCAGCATGCACAGCCATCCCCTGATTTCTTCTACCGGAAGGCTCCTGGTTCCGAAATAAATCCCGACTGCGGTAAGAAGTGCCAGTACGGAAAAGGCACACTGGCGGAAATTTAAACCAAAGAACATGGATTCCTGATAATCCCTGATTTCTTTATTCATTTTTACTTCCATCTGATTTTCCTACCTTTCTGCTTGCTCTCTTTTTCTCGGCCTTTTAAGTACCGTCCCTTCTGTCTGCACCGGTCCTTCACTCAGATACCGCTCCACGCCCTCCCGGTCGAATTCTTTCAGGCGTTCCAAATCAAAAGCGACACGGGAAAACTCACAAAATCCGGAGTATCCTTTTTCCGGCAGGACAGTACCTAATTTGTGCCGCTTAATAAACCTCAGCTTGTCCCGGCTAAAATCATGATCAATAAATGCTGCGTTAGATCTCCCTTTTAAATTGTTCTCACGAAGATTCACGGTAAGATCGCCAAACGGTTCAAAGCCATCTTCTTCTTTACAATATAGCCCGACATAAAGGCTTCCGTTATCGGCATAAGAACTTACCACCAATGCTACTTCTTCCTGCCCAAATTCCCAATCAAAGGGCAGTGTTTTTATCTCATCCATTTTGATCCCTCCTAGTCTTATCCATTACAATCCCATAATCTCTTTCACGATCCGGTCAGATGCTTTCACTGCGCCTACCAAAATCAACAGGTTAAACACCAATTCCCCGATATAATTCCATACAATCGTCACAGCAGAAAGGCTGGTGTCCGATACCGCCGGGGTGCTGGATGCAAACACTGAGAAAATGATACAGGCCAGCGCAATGATTGCCCCTTCCAGGCACACTCCCGCATAAGAGCGGATAAAGTTTTTCCCTACGCTCTGGGAAGGCTCACCTGCAAATGTGGAAAGCGGGATCGGCGCAATAGCAGTATAGATATACAGCTTAAACATCCGGCCATACACTGTCAGGATCATAATGAACGACAGCACAGTGATCAGCAGGCTTCCAAGAAGCGTCACAATCCATAAAGGTATGGAATCAAGTAAACCTACCGATTCTACCTTTTCCACAATTTCAGCAGGCAGCTGTGAGACAGAACCTCCGCTTAAGCTGGACTGGGCAAGGATTGTGGAGACGATTCCCTGTATAATAGAAAACACGGCCTGCATCAGCTCCATGCCATAGACAACAGCTCCCTGGGCCAATGCGAAACGGATGAAGGCTTTTACTACATGCTCCGGCTTTTTCATGTCGGAAAAGCTGCCGCAGGTCTTAACAATGCCAACAGCGAAGAACAGGACTAAGAGCCCCAGTGCGATGGCTTTCAGGGCATCATTGATATTTGTCATGACAGTCCAAATCCCTCCCCCTTTAAAGGATTCCGGGCTTTGTGTCAACAGGGAAATGATCTCGTTTAATTTTTCATTCCATGTATTTAAGGCAGAATTTAGGTTCTGCACAATCCAGTTATCACTTTCTATTGGTTCTCACCTCCTTTTTCCATAAAAGAAGGGCAGGCGGCTGCCTGCCCGGATCCATCCTAACCCATGATCAGGTCAAGGATTTCTTTGGCAAAGGTGATGATGACACCGCCCGCCAGAGTTAAAAAGCCGTTAGCCCTCTGGCTGGGGTCGTGGCTCTTTAAGCTCAGACCCACCTGTACAATACCAAACCCTAACAGGATCAGGCCGATTGCCCGGATCAGGGAAAAAATAAAGGTGGACAGGTTATTGACTACGCTCAGCGGATCCCCGGCTGCATATACATAAACCGAGCAGAGGTTCCCGGCAATCGCCAGCACCGAATAGCAGGCAAACAGCTTTCTCTGCAGGCGGTTCATTTTCTGGGGCATTGTAGTTTTTTCTTTCAGCCTGTCAGCATTTTTCCTGCCGGATCCCCCCTGTCTAAAATGATGGAATAAAAATTTCATTGGCATCCCTCCATTCACTAAAATGGCTCCCCGATAATATCCTCATCTGAGAGCAGTTCATAATCTTCATATCGATTCACATCGAATGCAAAAACGTCATGAGCAAGGGGGGCTTTCGCATAATCATAAGGGTTGGCTCCCCCATCCTCCGTCAGCTTTACATTCGGATGCTTCATAAGGTTATATTTCTGGTCCATGATCACCCGCTCCCCACGGATAAAAAGCAGGGCATAGTGGTTATCCAACATACGTACTTCATCCGGGGTCAAAAGTTCCCTCCCAGATTGCTGGTAGTTGGTCGAATAGCTTCCTGAGCGTCCTTTTGTCTCCCCATAGGTGTTCGTATCAATGGTTTCTTTCCCCATCAGTTCCGAAACATATTTATGGGTTTCTTTCTCATTGCCTCCCAAATAAAGGAACTCATCGCAATTCCCCACCAGGCTTTCCCATTCATCTTTATAAAGGGCTTTCAGTTGGGACATATTCTGGATAATGATGCTGCAGGAGATAGACCTGGAACGCATGGTTGCCAGGATCTTCTGAAAATCATTCGGGAGGGCAACATTGGGAAATTCATCCATCAGACAATGGACATGGACTGGCAGTTTCCCACCATATTTGCGGTCTGCCACATAGTAAAGGGACTGGAACAGCTGGGTATAGATCATGCCGACCAGATAATTTAAAGAAGTGTCCGCATCTGGGATACAGCAGAAGAGTGCAACCTTCTTTTCCCCGATGCTTTCAAGGTCCAGCTCATCGTTACAGGTGAGGCTGGCAATCTGGCGTAAATTAAAAGCTGCAAGACGGACACCGACAGAAATTAAGATACTTTTGGCGGTCTTTCCTGCAGCCTGTTTGTAAATATGATATTGCTTTACAGCAATGCTTTCCGGGTTCCGCATCTCCAAACGTTCGAAAAGGATGTCCAGCGGTGACTCATAGTCCTCATCATCCTCTTTAACCTGAGCGGCGGAAAGCATTTCCATAATCATGGTAAAGTTCTGTTCGTCTGAAGGGGCTTCATGGAGCAGGTAGAGCATTAATGCCTGTAAAAGGGCGGTCTCACTTTTCTCCCAAAATGGATCGCTGCTTTGGGAGCCCTTCGGCGTGGTATTACGGATCAGGTTGTTGATCAGCTTCAGCACATCTTTATCATCCGTAATATACACAAACGGATTGTAGCCAAAGGATGTGTCTGGATGGATCAGGTCAAATACCCGTACTTCATATCCAAGCTTTTCCAGAAGCCCGCCTGTTTTTCTCAGCAGTTCTGCCTTTGGATCTGTGATCACCAGAGAAGTGTTCCCCTGCATGATGTTCGGGAGAGCGTAGGTTCTGGATTTGCCCGCTCCGCTGCCGCCCACAACCAAAACATTCAAACACCGCTGATGCCGGTAAACATCCAGTCCCATGCGGAAATTTTCTGTCAGTAGCAGGTTGTTGGAATATGGCTTCGCCCGGTATTTTTTACAGAGGGTTTTGGCATCCCCCCACTTGGCGGATCCATGTTCTTCGCCCCTACGGTAGTTCCTCTGATTGGCATAATAAATCCCGATCCCCATCCCATACAGTAAAGTCCCAATAACAACCGCTTTTACTGTATACTGCGTATAATGCATGGAAAGCGGGTGGTTCAGTTTCTCCGTCAGGTTTTCCATAATGGTCAGCAGGTTTGCCCCTTCAGTAACCGCATCCGCCACCAATGCCGATATCCACCAAACCAATGGTAAAGCGGCAAGCCAGACGATCCATCCTGACTTGCCGCTCCTTCTTACCGGGAATATTCCTCCTTATTTTTTGTGGGCCGTTTTGTAACACGGAAGGTATCTTTTTCTACATTTAACGCCAGTGACCTTCCATTTTCCCATTTGACATGGATTTGCCCTATGCCATCTACAAATTGGACTGTCCCGGCAAGGCCGCTTGGCATATCGTTCTCCCCTTCCATATGCTCCAAAATGACCTTTGTTCCTTTCGGGTAATCCTCCCGTATATATTTTGCTTTTTGGCAAAGCCTATTCCACTCATTCATCGGCATCCCTCCTTCCTGCCGCTAACGCATACGGTACGTTTTATATCGTGCTTTCATAATTTTCATCAATACGGTATCAATCCCATCCGTGTATCGGCCATTCTGGATGTAGGTATCCCGGAGCCGGTTGAGTGCCTGCACAGATTTGCAGTATTCCTTATCTGTCAGGAAAAGCTTGCGATCCTGATGGCCTGCAAGCCGCAGGATAAAGTCCCCAGTCTCCTGGGTAGGAGCTCCGGCTTCTTTTTCCTCTCGAAGCACATCCCGCAGCGCATGTACCAGCATATTCACCATGACCATATCGGTCCTTACGCATCTTCGTTTTTCCATAATCTCCGGCCTCCTTCGTCTTTTATCAACC
>CALIZJ010000252.1 GCA_938028845.1 uncultured Blautia sp. | reverse complement strand
TCTTCCGATCTTAAAATCTACATATTCTTCCGACAAATAGTAGACCTTTTCCAAGGAAGGGATCGTGGTCTCCGTATCCCCTCCCGGAGAAGAAACCACATACAGATCCATAACCAGACGATCCTCCGGAAGATCCTTAGCAGGATACTGGTTTCGTATATACGGGGTTTCTGTCTCCACTAAAAACTGAACCTTCTGATCTCTGGATACAATACCATACAGCCGTCCATACCAGTTTTTATCTGAATATATTTTTCCATCCGCCTCTACCCTTAGGCCAGTCTCTTCAAATGGAATATATATCTTCCTCTCATAATACATATAATGTCCTGCTGAAAAAATGAAAACTACACATAAAACAGCCGCAAGAACTGCTGTTATCCTTTTTTTTCGGATTTTTTTCCTGATTTTAAGCAAAGCTTCTCTCTCTTTGTTTTTTTTATCCTTTTTTGCCGGATGGATCACAGGAAAAGCAGCGAACTGCATTTTTTTCAGCCTATCGCGGCAGTCCCCGCATTCCGCTAAATGTTCCTCCACTAAAGCTTTGCTGTCTTTACTTAAAACCTCATCCACGTATAAGGGAAGCAAATCTTCGATGACTTTACATGTTATCTTCAAACTCCAATTCCTCCTTGATCTTCATTCTTGCCCGATGATAAGTTACTCTCGCCCAATTTTCGCTTTTTTCAAATATTTCCCCAATTTCCTGGAAAGATAATTCTCCAAATACCCGTAGAGAAAAAACTTCTTTATATGGTTCTTTTAGTTTGTGCAGCTTTTGATGGATACGCATAGCCGTCTCTTTTTCTATATAGACAGTCCCGAAATCCTCCATAGCGGCCGGCTGCTCTGACTCGTCCATACTTTTCACGTATTTTTTCTTGCGCAGGTCATCCAGATAACAATTTTTCGCGATCTGGCAAAGCCAAACAGAAAGCTTACATTCCCCCCGAAAGCTCTTCGCCTGTTTTAACGCCTTGAAAAAAGTTTCCTGTGTTACTTCCTCTGCGATATGTACATCCTGGGCTAAAGAAAGGATATACTTATATACCGTTAAAAAGTAATTTTCATACAATTCCTGGATATCCATTTTCATCTCCTTCCCTGTCTCTTTACGCATATAAGACGTTAAAAACTGCAGAACGTTACAAGCAAATTGAAAATAAACATAAAAATTCGCAAAAAAGCAGGCTGTCCTGAACAATATCCGTCCTACGACAGCCTGCTTTCCATATGGCAAATATCAATCAAATTTCAGAATAAGTTTTAAAATCCGTTCTGCGCAGATATCCATCTCCGCCCTTGTCAAAAGGCCTTTCTCCAATGCCTTTTTTAAATTTTCCGGATACCCGCAGCCCATCTTCAGATCGTTTCCTGCTTTTACCTCTAAGTAATGGGGCTTTAAGTTCCACCAGTCCGTTACTACCACTCCGTCAAATCCCCATTCCTTCCGCAAAATATCCGTCAATAATTCCCGGCTGCAGGAAGTGGGGCATCCGTTCAGCCAGTTATAAGAACTCATGACCATCCAGGGCTGCGCCTCTTTTACTGCGATCTCGAAGCCTTTCAGATAAATCTCCCGAAGTGCTCTTTCGGAAACTCTGGAATCGCTTCCTCTTCGATTCGTCTCTTTATTATTACAGCAAAAATGTTTCATAGCTGTCCCCATATGCTCTGACTGGATGCCGCGGATCATAGCGGCTCCCATTTTCCCTGCTACCAGAGGATCTTCTGAATAATATTCAAAATTTCTTCCGCAAAGAGGGCTTCTGTGAATATTCATAGCTGGTGTCAGCCAGATTCCAAGGTTATTTTCTTTCAGTTCTAAAGCTCCTGCACGGCCAATCCTCTCTGCCAGCTGTGGATTCCAGCTGCATGCAAGCAAGGTGGCGCACGGCCAAGCTGTTGTGGTCACGCCCCGGTCCGGTTCTATACGGACTCCTGCCGGACCGTCCGCAGTCATAACATTGGGCACGCCGTACTCTGTCAGATTTCCCACGCCGAAGGTATCCGCCACGCCTGTATTAGGCTGGCCGCCTAAAAGATCCGCTACCCTCTCATCACTGAGCTGTCCCAGAAATTCCTTAATGGAAACTTTTCCTTCCGCCACCTCTTGAAGAGTAAAATCCACTTCTTTTTTTGCCCGATTGCGATAATCTACAAACTGGACCTGGGGATAAATCCCATCTACCAGTTCCGTCTTTGTCATTTCGATCTCGCTTTGTGTATACGGATTTTCTCTCAATGGAAGTTCCTCATAGCTCCCATCTGCCAGCAGCCTCTTTTTTAACGCATTAGGTACACATTTTTCCGATAGCTTACATACCACGCGATCTGCTTCCACAACATAAGAAAATTCTGCTTTCTGTACATTTCTCACAGAATTTCCGATCCAGAACACATAGGAACCAGCTTCTAAAACATAAGCGGATTTTTCAATTTTTCCAAGATCATCGTAGGACGCCATTGCCTCTGCCGCAAATGTAAGATGAAGGACCTGGGAATCTCCCGGCTGCAGGAGTCTCGTCTTTTCAAAGGCAGCCAGAACCTTGGATGGTTTTCCTAATTTCCCCTGAGGTGCGCTGACATACATCTGCACAACTTCCTTTCCAGAAGTTTTACCTGTGTTTCTGACGCATACATCAGCAAAAATCATCCCTTCTCTTTCTCCTGCATCCAGTATCTGGATATTAAAATCCGTATAAGAGAGGCCAAAACCGAAGGGATAATTCACTTTTTCTGCCGCACCGGGGATTGTCTCGAAATATCGGTATCCCACATATATATCTTCTGTATAGTCCACATAATAAATAGAATCGTTAAAATTTGCAGAGGAAGGATAATCGGCAAAAGCAGCAGCAAAGGTATCTGTCAGTTTTCCAGAGGGCGTCACATCTCCACATAATAAATCCGCCGCTGCAAGTCCTCCTTCCATACCGCCCTGCCATGCAAGCAGTACACTTTGGATCCTTTCTGTATTTTTAAACCAAGAAGTATCCACCATGCCTCCTAGATTCAATACCACAGCTACTTTTTCAAACTGCGCTGTGACGGTATCCACCATCTTCTGCTCTTCCTCTGTCAGATAAAAATCGCCGTCTCCTGGAATTCCTTCCCTGTCTGCATCCTCCAGTGAATAACGGCAAATGGAAATCACCGCTGCGTCCGCCCAACATTTCGCCTGTTTGATCAGCTCAGTTGGAACTTCCGGCTCTGTAGTTCTCCCTGGAGCCGCGCCGCTTTCATACTGTTCCTTCACTCTTCTTCGATAGAATTCTGCCAAGGGTGGGAAAACCTGTACACTTCCCTCCGTCTGCTTGTATTCCATCCCATCTAAAAGACTTCGGCTATAGGCCACTGTTACGTCTCCGCTTCCGCCGCCGCCCTTTACATAGTCCGCGCATCCTTTTCCAAAAAGAGCCAATCTGGTTCCCCTGGAAAATGGAAGCAGATTTTTTTCATTTTTTAATAGTACCATTCCCTCGCAAGCAGCTTCTCTGGAAAGCTGAATATGCTCCGGACTTCCTGTTACCCTGCGTCCATCCTTTCCCAAAGGAGCAACAGGCTGATAAAAATGTCTTGTCCATCTGTTCATGTTACATACCCTCCCGTTATATTTTGATTGCCATACCCCAACTGGCAGACTGCCCATTTTGCCATCTGCCGTGTTATTGCCGGTCTGCAATGCCGCCGCATTGCCTCCATCCTCCGCCCTGCGAAGTGACCTTGTACTCTAACCGCAAAATAGCCTGATAGCCAATTCCTCATTCGCGGCATACATTTAAACCTGCCCATAATCTGTAATTCTTATTTCATTATATTGGATTTATAAACAAAAAGCAATTCATAGAATCATCGGAAAATTACCAGATGGATACGAATACCAATAATTTATACACAAAACACTTTCTCTAGACACCCGTCCTCTTTACATCTGATGCCGCACAATCTTATATTCGTCCCCAGATCGGTAATAGGGGCACTCTCTAAAATGGCTGCTCATAAATCTGTAATACTCATCTTCATCCAGATTTACATCGCAAAAATAAGTTTCACTTTCTTCATCGTAAATATAGTTTGCGCAGTAAGCACAATTGCTTGCTTCTTTCATAGGTACCTCCTTTTCTTCTCATATCCATTCACATACGAAAAAGCGCAGGCCTGTCATGTAGGCAAAATCATTATAAAAGCATGATTTGGGCCAAAAGCCGAATCGCCATATTTGCGCTCAAAAGCCAGGCCTTATACAGACCTGGCTTTTACTCTTGATAACAAAAAACTGCTACACTATTTAGTGCAACAGTAATTTTTCTTAAAATCAACTCTCTGTATATAATCTGTACCTTCAAAACTACATACATGTTAGACACTCAAATCTTTCTTCGACCTGCAGCTTAGCTCTTGGCTCCGCCTTCGCTAAATGTTTTCTCTAAGGAAGTTCTATCTCGCTTTGCTCGATAGAACGACCAAAGATACTAACCTCAGCCTTCGGCTTTGCCTCGCCTTCG
>CALIZJ010000251.1 GCA_938028845.1 uncultured Blautia sp. | reverse complement strand
ACTGGAGTTCAGACGTGTGCTCTTCCGATCTTCTTTTCAAGAAAAAAATCATACCCGCTCCGCCGTCCAGAGGCTGCCTGTTCCTATCGGGAACCGCGGGCGGCTGCCATTTCTAAATGACTGGACTTTTTCAAACCGCCCGCTCCCCATTTTTTCATGACATTCATTTCGCTATGATAGATGACGGCTCATTTCGGAATGAAAGTCATAACAGATTTATTACAGTTCTTTTCAGATTCGTATGGCGTTCGTTTTTAAATGACGGTCGCTGTCCGTTCCTTTCGGAATGAGGGGGCCGTTTTCCAATGACAGTCATTGGGCAAAGGCAACGCTCTCCTTTCGGAATGACGGTCATCGGACTGTCATTTCGGAAGGAAAATCAGATTTGTTATGGATTTGCCGCGGATTTATCCGCCCACCTCTCGTTTCGGAATGAACGGGAGGACTTCTCATTTCGGAATGAAGATAGATGACTCTCATATCCGAAAGAAAATTAGATTTCTCTTAGATTTGTTTTTGATTTATCCCTCTTTTCGGAATGACGAGAGGCTCTCGTTTCGGAATGATTAGCACACTCTCCCTTCGGAATGATCGGGGCCCCTTCCGACATGACTGCCTCTCTCCTATGACTGGCCCTGCTCCCTCTTTTCGGAAGCAGGGGGGATTTTCCTCTTGTCATATCGGAGTGAAAATCATTTTTCCTGTCATTCCAAAAGGAATCTTTCAGGCAAAAAAGCGTCTGTTCTACCCCAGATTTCAATCCCCCACTTTTTGCCTGATTTTTTGAAAGAAAGTCGGCCTTCCGAAATGGAAAAATCATCTCAAAAAAGCTTCCGAACTCTTATCATTCCGGAAGAAAAATCATCTCTTAGGTTTTGGGAGTAGAAAGTCATTCAGGACTGTAAATCATAGGTGCAGAACGATTTTTTTCGGGTTCCAACCCGCTTTTACCCTCCGGCTGACTTCTTTAACCCCCCTGCACCCCCTTTTTTGATAAAAATGTCTATCACGAATCCTAAAGGGGAAGCGTTTTTAAAATCGAAAATGCACAAGCAAAATCCACCCGGTTTGACCACAAAATTCATGCTGGAAATTTCTCCCGGGCGCTCTCTTCCCTGTTCCCCATAAGGGCAAAAGTGGGGTAATCCGTCCCACTTTTTACCCCACTTATTACCCCAGTTTTTACCCCACTTATTGCCCCACTTTTACTGTCGCTGCTGTCATTGGAATCGAACTGCTCCGGCAAATCATCGGCGCATATTTCTTGAAATATTCCGCCTCCTGTCCTATTAGTCTGCCTGTAAACAGATTCAGAAATAAAGGAGGCGTTCAAATGAAATCTACCGTCATTCCCAAACAAAAACCGATTTCGAAAGAAAAGGTCAAAGAAGTTCTTGACATTATGGATGTCGCTCATGCTTTTTCAGGCGCGATCAATGAGCGTCCCCGTCAGCCCCTCATTCTTTGTCCATTTCACAACGACAAGCACCTGGGTTCCTGCCGGGTCTATCGTGATACCAACACCTTTTACTGTGAGTCCTGCCAGACAGGCGGTGATGTGCTGAAGCTGGCATCCGGGTATATGGAAATTCCTCTTTCTGATATGAATGAACTGCTGGAAGCCATTGTTTCTACCTTCGGCATCTTTCGTGAAAGTGTGGAAGTGGACTCGAACAGAAGGCCATCTATCCGCAAAAAAGACCCGCTTTCTGCTGAAGAGTACCAGCTTCTGAACGCGGGAAAAGAGTACTTTGAAATCCCGGTCGAATTTGATACCTTTGAATTTGAAGACGATTGTATCGAATACTGGCCGGTCCAGTATCAAAAAATCTATTTCCGGAATCTGGCGCTGAAGGACCCACAGGAGCACGACTGGGTCATCTGCGCGATCACACGGACCCGCTGGTTTGAATCCAAGAAATATATTGCCGAATGCTATCGGGACAACCGTATGGACCAATGCAGCTTCACGATAGAACTGGTAAAACTATGGGAAGATCTGCTGTACAAAGCTGTGCTGAACAAACGGACCTATCACGAAGAAATGGCAGCGAGAAAACGGGATTTAAAAGAGATGTTAGCCGAAGAAGGCATCTGGCCTATCGAGGAAAAAATACTGAAGGGCGCCTGACCTTTCAGTATTTTTCATTTTACCTGTATTGACATTTTATAAATTTTATGATATAATAAAAGTAATAATACAGGAGGATATTTTTATGAAACGGTTCTTTAAATACATAATCTTACTGGCGCTTGCCTTTATCGGCATCTATAATCTGATCGGCTTCTTCGGACAGAGTTCCATGACGCCGCTGTATTTTGCCATGGAGGCATTCTGCCTGTTCGGAGTTCTTGCACTTCAACGTGAGGAAAGCGTATGCCAAAAATCGTAAGCCTTGCCGTCCACTGCCGGCAGATACACCGGGAGGACCTGCTTGCTGAATATGCTGCGGACAACCCGCTTTCCGCAGAAGAGATTGGGTATACATCCCGGAAAAATGTAACCTGGCGCTGTGCATACGGGCATACGGAAACGGAAAGCCCATATAACCGCCTGCGCAGGGGATACTGCAAAACCTGCGGCAAGAGACAGGAAGGTTCTTTTGCGCAAAACTACCCGGAGGTGGCCAGACTCTGGTCAAAGAAAAATCCGGTTTTACCCACCGAGATCAGTCCCGCTTATTCAAAGCCGGTTTTGTGGGAATGCGATAAGGGACATATATGGAAACGCAGCATTGCGGCGCAGATTCACGCGGCAGCTCCCTGCCCCTTCTGCAAAAACGAAGCAAATGCGCTGTTTACACTCCATCCGGAACTGCTGACAGAATGGGATACAAAACGGAATGGAAACATCGCCCCCTCCTCCGTCCGCTTTATGAGCAATGTGCAATACCATTGGATTTGTCCCAGGGGGCATTCTTTTACTGCCTCTCCTGCGGAACGGATCCGGCGGCATAAAGGCTGTCCTATCTGCAGTTCTTTCGGTATGCAGTATCCGGATGCGGCTGCGGAATGGCACCCGAGCAAAAACACCTTTACCCCTTATGAAGTATCCCCCTCGTCCACAAAAACGGCTTGGTTTATCTGCCAAAATTGCGGGACTGAATATCAAAGCGTCATACAGGACCGGGCCAGGCGCAAAAGGCCTTACTGCCCATATTGTCCAAGGAAAAAATAAGGCGGCAGCGAACCGTACCATTCCGGTAGATTCGCTGCCGCCTTATTTCATGATCTCTTCTGCCTCGCAGTCAAGCCATACATATTGGCCGCTCTGGAGCACGATTTTCTTGTACTCCACAATAAGCCCGTCCTTGACAACCGCATAGATGTTGTCTCTGATATGCTCGTAATTCTCCGGCACCACATAATCCTTCTCCCCATACGCCTCCAACGTCACAAATTCCGTATTGGGGTTTTTTATTACTTTCGGCACCTTGTTGCCGCAACCGCTTAAGAGCAGCAGGAGAAGGAACAGGCACAGAAAACATCTCGCTCTTTTTTTTCGCATACCGCCGCCTCCTTTTCCGGAAAGCATAGCCATGCCGCAACCGTTTGTCAAGAAAACTCCGTAACGGGCTTTTCAGTATTGGCCTTACGCCGCTTCATATGTTAAACCTTTCTCTTTCGCCCACTGTTTTATAAAGCTCCTTACCTTTGGCATCTGGTCTGCCGATTTGTTGCACATTCCTCGCGCCTGTACAATTTCTTTTTTACAGATTTCTACTGTGCAAAGGGGAATGTCTTCTTCGCCTTTCCGGCGAATAAACGCAACGACACACTTTCCGTCAGATACCATCCGGCCATAACTGCCGACACAGTGATGCAGTTTCCTCCCCTCCTCATATAGTTCCGTCACTTCATGAGGGACTACCACTTTGAATATATCGTTTTCCCATATACACCACTCATTGTCTTCCGCTCTTTCCCGGAATTTTTTCGCCATCCGCTCGTCCTGTACCTGGGAAGCCTTACGGGACGCCTTATCGTGCTCTCTTTTCAAGGAATTGGGATAAATCACTGTACGGTCGCTCAAATCACATTCCAGTATCTTGAGCATCTGCAGGTAATCTGCCCAAAGCTGGGCGCTCTCATGTGGTGGACAGCATTGGGCATCATCAACCTGTTCCAGATACTCCCGTATTTTCTTTACAGTCATATTTGGAATACCCAGACGCAAGATCCTTGAAATATGACGTATATGCGATCTGGAGGAAATCCACTCTACATCCCGGAACATCGCATTCGAATCCAGCTTAACAATCTGCATATAGTTTTCAAACTGTTTAAGGCTGCAACCACATTCCAGCAGTTCCTGTACCTGTAATTTCCCCAATTTTTTAAAAAGGCTGCTTGAAGACTTTTTTTTAAGAAAAGCCGGGATTTCTTCCGTGCTT
>CALIZJ010000250.1 GCA_938028845.1 uncultured Blautia sp. | reverse complement strand
TCTGATGCGGGTGGAGAGCGTAGACAACCGCGGTTTTAATCTTCCCACAACCGAGCCCCAGGAAAAAGACGGGATCGTATACGGAAATTCCTTTACCTCTGATGTAAATGTAAGAAGAGCGATCAATCTTGCCATTGACCGGGAAGAGATGATCGATAATGTATTAAACGGCTATGGCACTGTAGCATACAGTGTATGTGACAAGATGCCCTGGTACAACGATGCGGCCGAGACAGAATATGATCTGGAAGAAGCAAAACGCTTGATGGAAGAAGCCGGATGGGTGGAAGGTGAAGACGGCATCCGGGAAAAAGACGGAGAAAAAGCAGAACTGACCCTTATGTTCAGCAATGGAGATTCTGTGCGCCAGGCATTGGCGGAGGATACAGCCAACCAGCTTCGTGAGCTTGGCATTGAAGTGACTACAGAAGGCGTTGGCTGGGATACGGCTTATGACAGAGCTCAGTCAGATGCCCTTATGTGGGGCTGGGGGGCGCACACCCCCATGGAGCTTTATAATCTGTATCATACCATGAGCGATACCGGGCTTGCACAGTATTCCCCGTATGCTAATGAGACCGTGGATCAGTATATGGACGAGGCCTTAAAAAGCAGTGACCTGGAATCCTCCTATGAGCTTTGGAAAAAAGCCCAGTGGGACGGCAGCACAGGAATCACCCAGGAGGGAGATATCCCCTGGATCTGGCTGTGCAACATTGATCATCTCTATTTTGTAAGAGACGGTCTTAAGGTGGCGGATCAAAAGATCCACCCACATGGACATGGATGGTCCATTGTGAACAATGTAGATGAATGGGAATGGGAGTAAATAGACATGAAGCAACATCTGCTGTTTGCAGGAAAAAATTTGATACGTATGATTTTTCTTATGATCGCGGTAAGTATCGTGACGTTCGCGCTGGTATCCGCATCCCCTATTGATCCGCTGCAGGCAAATGTAGGGCAGGCGGCCCTTGGAACCATGAGCGAAGAGCAGAAAGAAAAGCTGCGTTCTTACTGGGGCGTGGATGAGCCGCCGGTGGAACGGTATCTGAACTGGGCGAAGGATGCGGTAAGGGGGGATCTTGGAATCTCCCTTCTTTACCGTCAGAGCGTAGGAAAAGTAATTGCAGTAAAACTGGGAAATTCCCTCTTTTTGATGGGACTGGCATGGGTGATTTCCGGACTTTTAGGATTTTTCCTTGGAGTGATCGCCGGTGTGTTTAAAGGAAGGCTCTTAGACAAGGTGATCAAGGGGTATTCCCTGGTCATTGCCAGTACGCCGGCATTTTGGATCGCCCTTTTGCTTTTGATCATTTTCGGCGTTTGGCTTAAAGTACTGCCTATCGGGCTTAGTGTACCCATTGGGGTGGAAGCAAGCGGCGTGACCTTTCTGGAACGGATCCGCCATGCTATCCTTCCGGCGGCAGCCTTAAGTATTACAGGAGTCTCTAACATCACGTTACATACCAGGGAAAAGATGATCGATATTATGGAAAGCGACTATGTGCTTTTTGCCAGGGCAAGGGGAGAGAGCTTAAAGAGTATCGTGTGCCGCCATGGGATACGAAATGTACTTCTCCCGGCGATGACTTTGCAGTTTGCTTCGATCAGTGAGATCATCGGCGGTTCTGTCCTTGTGGAACAGGTATTTTCCTATCCAGGGCTTGGGCAGGCGGCAGTGGCTGCTGGAACGGGAAGCGATGTTCCTCTTCTTTTGGGGATCACTCTGATCACGGCTGCCATTGTGTTTATCGGCAATTTTCTTGCCAATATTTTATATGGCGTGGTAGATCCGCGTATCCGGAAAGGAGGACGCAGATCATGAGATTAAACCAGAGACAAAAGGCGAAGGTTTTTCTTTTCCTTTCGGCTGCATTTCTGCTTGCTGTGGTGATCGGCGGATATTTTTGCTATGAAGGCGCTTTGGTGACGGATTTTTCCAGAAAGAATATGGCGCCCTGCCTAAAATATCCCTTTGGCACAGACTGGCTTGGGAGAAATATGTTTTACCGCACCCTGACAGGGCTTTCTATGAGTATCCTTATCGGTGTCTGCGCTGCGGGAGTGAGTTCAGTGATGGCCCTTTTGCTGGGGCTTGCCGCCGCTACACTTGGGAAAAAAGCGGATTCTGTGATCAGTTTTCTTATTGATATGGTCATGGGGATCCCCCATATATTGCTGCTCCTTTTAATTTCTTATGCTATGGGAAAAGGGCTAAAAGGCGTCATCGTGGGAGTGGCGCTGACCCACTGGACATCTCTGGCGAGACTGATCCGGGGAGAAGTGATGCAGTTAAAAGAGAGCGAATACATACAGATAGCAGGAAAACTGGGACATGGAAAACTTGCTGTTGCCAGAAAGCATATGCTTCCACATCTGCTTCCCCAGTTCCTGGTAGGGCTGGTGCTGATGTTTCCCCATGCGATTCTTCACGAATCCAGCATTACTTTTTTGGGATTCGGGCTGTCCTCTGAACAGCCGGCTATCGGGGTCATCCTTTCGGAAAGCATGCAGTATCTGATCATGGGAAAATGGTGGCTTGCCCTGTTTCCGGGAATTATGCTGGTTCTGACAGTGGCGCTGTTTGATCTGGGCGGGACTTCCCTTCGCAGGCTTCTTGACCCGAATAGTGTTCACGAATAGGAGGACGGTAAATGAGCTGTACAAATAAACGACATATATTGGAAATCGATGAGCTTTCCGTCTCTTTTTTACAGTATGAAAATGACAGGAGCAGCCGGCAGACAGAGCTTCCTGTAATATCCAAGCTGTCTGTGTCCGTGCATGAGGGAGAAATCGTGGCTGTGGTAGGTTCCAGCGGTTCAGGAAAGAGCCTTTTGGCCCATGCGATCTTAAATCTTTTGCCCTATAACGCCCGGGTATCCGGGGAAATGTATTTCGATGGGATGCTGCTGACTCCTGAAAAACTTAATGAACTAAGGGGAAATAAGATCGCCTTTGTACCTCAGAGCACCACCTATCTGGATCCGCTTATGACCGTGGCAGGAACCGTAGGAGGAAACAGGAAAAATAAGGCGGGAAGAAAGAAGCAGAGGGCATTGTTTGCGCGATATGGACTGGATGAAACAGTGGATAAAAAATATCCCTTTGAATGTTCCGGAGGAATGATCCGGAGAGTCCTTTTAACTTCTGCTATGATGGGAGATCCGGAGCTGATCATTGCAGACGAGCCTACGCCGGGGATGGATCTTGCCCTTGCCAGAAAATCTATGGAAGATTTTCGCGCCTTTGCAGATGAGGGAAAAGGGGTGCTTTTGATCACCCATGACATAGAATTGGCTTTGGAAGTAGCGGACAGGATTGCTGTTTTTTATGCGGGAACCACAGTGGAAGAGGCTCTTGTGTCGGACTTTAAAAGGGAAGATACTCTTCGCCATCCTTATACGAAAGCTTTATGGAGGGCGCTTCCCCAAAACGGATTTCAGGCTTTGCCCGGCGTACAGCCTTATGTAAAGGATATGCCAAAGGGGTGTCCCTTTGGTCCCAGATGTGAAATGTATACCCAGGAATGTCAGGGCGAGATTCCTATGCAGAGAGTAGGCTGCGGAACGGTACGCTGTATCCGGTATCATGGAGAACCGCTGGCCGTCCATGAGCATCATCATAAAGAAGCAGTTTCGGAAAATTCACGAAAATAGAAGCTGGAAAAGAAACAGCAGCTTCTATGAATTCCAACGGAATATCATACAGAGATAAGGGAGGAAAGGTATGATCCTGGAAGGAAAAAATCTTACATTTTCCTATGAGGAAAATGAGAGAAAAATTTTGGATCATGTAGATCTTCGGGTGGAGAATACAGAACGGGCAGCGATCCTTGGCCCCAGCGGCTTCGGAAAAACTACCCTGTGTAAGATATTGGCAGGCTATTTAAAACCGGACGGCGGGGAAGTGCTCATAGATGGAAAGCCTCTTCCCCGGAAAGGGTACTGTCCGGTGCAGATGATCTGGCAGCATCCGGAAAAGGCAGTGAACCCCAGACTTAAAATGCGCCAGGTGCTCCTTGAGGGCCAGGAGGTAACGGAACGGATCGTAAAAGGGCTTGGAATAGAGGAGGATTGGATGAACCGGTATCCCCAGGAGCTTTCCGGAGGAGAGCTTCAGCGTTTTTGTATTGCCAGAGCCCTTGGAAAAGGCACCCGTTTTTTGATCGCCGACGAGATCAGCACCATGCTGGATCTGATCACCCAAAGCCAGATCTGGAACTTTCTTTTAAAGGAAGTCAAAGAACGGCAGATTGGATTGGTGGTGGTCTCCCACAGTGAACCGCTTTTGGAGCGGATCGGAGTGAGGAGAATCCAGTTTTAGAAATCCTGCGGTAATGAAATGCTTTGGCGGTATATAGTAAATACGGGTGGGAAAGCGGGCAAAGGCAGACTTGTCCGCTTTCTTTCTTGACAAAATCATTTAACTTGTTATAATGATAAACATATAAATATTTACAAGTTTAAAGTGATGAAAGCAGGTGGGTTATGCAAAAGAGGATTTTGTCCCTGCTGGTAGATAATACAGCAGGCGTTTTAAGCCGTATTTCCGGTTTGTTCAGCCGCCGTGGCTATAATATCGACAGCCTTTCCGCAGGCGTTACTGCAGATGAGCGTTTTACCAGGCTGACTGTGGTGTGCAGCGGCGATGTGCTGATCCTGGAACAGATCACCAAGCAGCTTGCTAAGCTGGTGGATGTACGGGATATAAAGGTGCTGGAACCGGAGGACAGTGTAAGCCGGGAGCTTGTACTGGTGAAAGTGTCAGCAAAGCCGGAACAGCGTCAGGGTATTATCTCTATTGCGGATATCTTCCGGGCAAAGGTCATTGATGTAAGCAAGGATTCCATGATCATCGAAATGACAGGAACCAAGAGCAAGCTGGAGGCCTTTATCGATCTGCTGGATGACTATGAGATCCTGGAACTGGCACGTACAGGGATCACCGGTCTTTCCAGAGGTACCCATAATATCAGATATCTGTAAATAAAACAGGTTTGCTAGGGGAATCACTCCCTTAACGATACATATTCATAATTATTATGAAAAAATAAACAGCTAGGAGGAAACAAAAATGGCTAATATGTCAAACAGGATTTTTTATCAGGAAGATTGTAATCTGAGCCTTCTGGACGGTAAGACCATCGCTATTATCGGTTATGGCAGCCAGGGTCATGCTCATGCGCTGAATGCGAAGGAGTCAGGCTGCAATGTGATCATTGGTCTTTATGAAGGAAGCAAGTCCTGGAAAAGAGCAGAAGAACAGGGATTTGAAGTATATACAGCAGCTGAGGCAGCTAAGAAAGCAGACATCATCATGATCCTGATCAATGATGAAAAACAGGCTGCACTTTATAAAAAAGACATTGAGCCGAACCTGGAAGAAGGCAATATGCTGATGTTTGCACATGGTTTTAACATTCACTTCGGATGCATCGTACCTCCGAAATATGTGGACGTTACCATGATCGCTCCTAAGGGACCGGGACACACAGTAAGAAGCGAATACCAGGCTGGAAAAGGTGTTCCTTGTCTGGTAGCGGTAGAACAGGATGCTACAGGCAAAGCTCTTGACATTGCCCTTGCTTACGCACTGGCAATCGGCGGCGCGAGAGCAGGCGTTCTGGAGACTACCTTCCGTACAGAGACAGAGACAGACCTTTTCGGAGAGCAGGCAGTTCTCTGCGGCGGCGTTTGCGCTTTGATGCAGGCTGGATTTGAGACCTTGGTTGAGGCTGGATACGATCCAAGAAATGCATACTTTGAGTGTATCCATGAGATGAAGCTGATCGTAGACCTGATCTATCAGTCCGGATTCTCAGGCATGAGATATTCTATTTCCAATACTGCAGAGTACGGCGATTACATCACCGGACCGAAGATCGTCACAGAGGATACGAAGAAAGCAATGAAGAAGATCCTTTCTGACATCCAGGATGGTACTTTCGCAAAAGACTTCCTGCTTGACATGTCCTCCGCTGGAAGCCAGGTACACTTTAAGGCTATGAGAAAGAAAGCGGCTGAGCATCCGTCAGAGATCATCGGAGAAGAGATCCGTAAGCTTTACAGCTGGAATGGTGAGGATAAGCTGATCAATAACTAAAATAAAAGCTGAGAGATAAGAAAAAGCATATCCCGGAAAATTTCGTGCTGCTTCGGCACATGATTTTCTATGGGATATGCTTCTTTTTTAGG
>CALIZJ010000249.1 GCA_938028845.1 uncultured Blautia sp. | reverse complement strand
CTGAAACAGAAGGTGGCAACCCTGGCAGCATCCAACGATCTTCCGGATGTATTTGCTTATGACGCCGGTACACCGCTGATTGATCTGATGGACGCGGGACTGGTGCTGGATGTAGGCGCTAAGCTAGATGAACTGGGGATTTCCGATCGGATCGATCCCAGTGCGAAAGACTTTTTAACAGGACTTACCGGAACAGAATCTCTTTATGATCTGCCTCTTGGACAGAATATTGAAGGATTCTGGTATAACAAGGCCCTCTTTGAGCAGGCTGGTATTACAGAGCCGCCGACAACATGGGATGAAATGCTGGAAGATGCAGATAAGCTTTTGGAAGCGGGAATCCAGCCATTTGCAGTAGGTGCTTCCGAACAGTGGCCAGCGACCCGCATCTTGAACGCTTATGTAATTCGTAAGCTAGGAACTGACGCCATGGACAAAGCATATGCGGGGGAGATCAAGTACACAGACGAAGCTATTGTAGAGGCAGCCGCAATGCTTCAGGATATGACAGAAAAAGGCTACTTTGGGGAAGGCGCTACCACAGTTGATCAGAATACAGCGGCAGAAATGGTTATGGCAGGAGAAGCGGCTATGATCTACAATGGAAGCTGGTATGTTTCCCAGCTTCAGGCAGATACCAATCCAGCCGGAGAGGATGGAATCGGTTTCTTTAACATTCCTACTGTAGAGGAAGGCGTTGGAACCGCAACAGAATATTGTATGAACTGCGGAACCATCCTGGCTCTTAGTGCGGACAAATATGACTCTGTTACAGAGGGATGGCTGAAATATTTTGTAGAGAACGCAGGCCCATGGGCTATTGAAAATCAGGGTACTTTAAGAGGATATACAATTGACGAATATCCGGAAGATCTTGGAAGCTACAGCCAGCTTGTTCTGGAAGAAATCGAAAAAGCTACAGGAAGTGCTACCTGGTGGGAAGCTGCCATGGACAGCAAGCTCTCTCAGATCGCCCAGGAAAATGTACAGTCTCTTATGAACGGAGATATGACGCCGGAAGAGTATGCACAGTCTCTGCAGGATGTATGGGACGCGGCGCAGTAAGCGTGTGAAATAAAAAAGGGCCGGAGCAAAGATCCGGTCCTTTTGCACGAATAGAGGAGGTGTCAGATTGAAAACAGTTTTAAGTAATAAAAAAGCAATTTGTCTGTTTGTGATACCGGGCGCGATCTTATATACCGTATTCGTGGTGCTACCAGTCCTGTGGTCTGTCTATTATACTTTTTACAGCGGCATGCCGGGTATAAGCTGGGAATTCTGCGGCCTGGACAATTATCTGAAATTATTTAAGGACCAGACGTTTATTGACGCGCTGGTGGTAAACCTGAAATACATCGGGATCGTTACCCTTGGGCAGGTGGGCCTGGGACTTCTGATCGCATTGATGTTCAAATACTGGCTCAAGCATCTGGCTGCTTTGGTGCGAACCATTGTGTTTTTTCCGGTGGTGCTGCCTACAGTAGCGGTAGCCCAGCTGTTCGCAAAGATTTATGAGATCCAGCCCCATTACGGACTGCTAAACAGCCTTTTGGACGCAGTGGGACTGGACGAGCTTGTTCAGCCCTGGATCGGGCAGGCATCTACAGCCTTGGGTGCTCTGGCTGCTATGGACGTTTGGGTTGCGGTAGGTTTTTATGCGATTATTTTTTACGGCGCGATTCTGGATATACCGGAGGATGTGGTGGAAGCGGCGCGCATCGATGGATGCCGGCCTTTCCAGCTCTTTAAGAGCGTTCTGGCACCTTTGCTCCGTCCGATGATCATTACCTGTCTGATCTTTAGCTTTACAGGCACAGTGAAGATGTTTGAATCTTCTCTGGCTTTGACTGGAGGCGGGCCGGGAAGCGCCACAAAGTCCCTTTCCATGTATATGTATGATACAGCGTTTACCTACAGCGATACCGGGTATGGAAGCGTGATCGCGCTGTTTGTATTCGTCCTTTGCGCTTTTGGCTCAAGGATCATACGATTTTTTGAAAAACCGGTGGATTAAAGGAGGGAACAGACATGAGAACCATAAATATTTCCAAGGGTATCCGATCCTGGATCCGAAGGCTGATCATCTGGGCAATTGTGCTGATCGATGTTTACCCATTGTTCTGGATGCTGACGGCATCTTTTAAGCAGCCCTCCGAGTTTGTAAGCAAACCGGCCTATGCATTAAATGACGGCTTTTATTTTGAAAACTATGTGGAAGCCTGGACCAGAGGAAAAATGTCCATTTTCTTCAGGAACAGTTTAATAAATACGGTAATTTCTCTGGTATTTATTGTTATAATTACCTTGACGATTTCCTTTGCGCTGACAAAGATGCAGTGGAAGGGAAGAGAATTTTTTAAAAAATATTTTGCCTTTGGAATCATGATTCCTGTAGCTACTTCTCTGATCCCGCTGTTTCGGATCTTTCAGAGCATGAATCTGATCAATACCAGGGCAAGCCTGATCCTGGTGTATGTAGCATCTGCCATTTCCTTTTCTATTTATCTTTTTGTGGGATCTATGGTATCTTTGCCAGATGAGATCATGGAAGCAGCGGTCATAGACGGCTGTGGGATTTACAATCTTATGGGAAGGATCGTTATTCCGCTTACAAAGAACTCTATCATTACAGTGCTGGTCATCCAGTTTTTCTTTAAATGGAACGATCTTTTGTATTCTATGACCTTTGTAAGCAGTACAGAACTAAAAACTATACAGACGGGACTTCTGTATTTTACCACAGAATTTGGCTCTAAAAACTGGGGAGCGATTTTTGCGTCTGTGTCCATATGTGTAATCCCGATGCTGATCCTTTATCTGATTCTGAATAAAAAGATCATCGAAGGTATGGTGGCTGGCGCGGTGAAAGGCTGATGGCATACGGCAGAGAGGAGGAAATTATGCTGGAACAAAAATATTTAGACTATGAAAAAACGATCAGAAAATTTGTAAAAGATAATGTGGACAACGTATTAAAGGAGCCAAGAGAATTTATTCGCTATCCTTTTATTGATCCGGGTTCCGTATATGACGGGAATGTGTGGGACTGGGATACCTTCTGGTCGGTATACGGACTTCTTGGTATGATGGAAGAATTTGATCCGGACACCCAGGAACGGATATTGACTCACGCAAAGGGAAATGTATACAATTTCTTTGACCATCAGCTTGAGGATGGATATATTCCTATGATGATCGAAGCCTTTAAATGGCCGGAGCCTTATCTGAATATGAAGCATAAGGAAGGTATCCTTATGAATATGCATAAACCTTTCCTTTGCCAGCAGATCTGTTTGATCAGTAATTATATAAAAGATTTTTCCTGGATGGAGGAGCATTATCCGAAACTTTTGAAATATTTTGAATGCTATGATAAAAATTATTACTTTGAAAACTGCGGAATGTATGTATGGTGCGATGATATTATGATTGGTATGGATAACGATCCGGCTACTTTTGGCCGGCCAAAGTTTTCAACTGCCAATATTTTCCTGAACAGCTTTATGGTGGAGGAAATGCGCTGTATGGCGGAAATTTCCAAAGTATTCAAAAAGGATGAGACCGCCGCCTATTTCATGGATAAACGGGAAAGACTTATCCAGGCAGTACAGGCAGAGTGTTGGGATAAGCGAGATAAATTCTTCTATTCTGCGGATGTGGATGTAAAGACCAGAAGGTTTGACTGGTTTCACGAAGGACTGGGAGTATTTTGG
>CALIZJ010000248.1 GCA_938028845.1 uncultured Blautia sp. | reverse complement strand
CCTATAAAGAAATAATTCCATTACTATAGATGAGGCTGTCTGCTGACAAATGTCAGAACGCCCTCATCTTCCCATTACCGCCGCCAGCACCTTCATGCCCCCAGCCAGCACCATCACAAGAATAGGATTTAACTTAGCTTTCTTCAACAGAAAAAAAGAAATCAAAAAAATAATCACCAAGCTCCAGTTAGTAGAGGCCAGTTCGATCAGCTCCTCATTTCCCCAAAAGGCGGAAATTAGAATAGAGACCCCGGCGGAAGCGATCATGGCCACCACTCCGGGGCGAAGAGTGGTCAGCACTCCCTGCAGCAGATCCATACTCCGGTATTTCAGATAAAATTTCGCAAGCAAAGTCACGATAATACAGGAAGGCAGAATACAGCCCACAGTTGCCACAAGGGCTCCCGGAATCCCCGCGATCTTTATCCCCACGAAAGTGGCGGAATTGACCGCTATAGGACCAGGTGTCATCTGAGATATGGTGATCAGGTCTGTAAACTCATTCATATCCAGCCAGCCATGCAATGTCACGATCTGTCCCTGGATCAGGGGCATCGCCGCATATCCTCCGCCGAAGCTGAACAGACCGATCTGAAGAAAACTTAAAAATAACTGAAGATAGATCATTTGTACCTCCTCCTGACGCCTTTTGCTTACAAAGCAGGATGACTGCGTCAATAATAGCTGAGTTGGAAGTTTACCTCCCAGCCCTCTTCTTATTCCATAAAGTCCTTGCCACGCCCACCAGTGCACAGACGAGAACTACATAGATTACATTTATCCCTAAAAAACAAGTGGCCGCGAATGCCAGTATCATGATCACCAAAGATATCTTATTTTTTCCCTGCACGATCCCAGCTCCCATCTCATAGACAACCGCAGCGATCACCGCTCCTACCCCCGCCTGCATTCCGGAAAGCATTTCACTTACGATAAAATTACTCCGAAAGGCGTTGTAAAACACAGAGATTAAAGAAATGATCACAAACGGCGGAATAATCGTTGCAATAATAGCAGTAACCGCTCCCGCCATCCCAGCCAGTTTATATCCTACTACTATAGCGCCGTTTACCGCGATCGCCCCCGGGGAAGACTGTGCGATCGCGATCAGGTCGAGCATTTCCTCTTCCTCGATCCAATGGTATTCATCCACAAATTTCTTTTTCATAAGAGTTACGATCACATAGCCTCCGCCGAATGTAAATGCGCTGAGATACAGGGTTGAAACAAAAAGCTTCCACAGAATTTCTTTTTTCGAATACATCATGTTTTCCTCTTTCTGACGCACTCGCTGCGTCAATAATGGTAGGTATTCAATCCTTCTTTTTTAGTATATTTCTTCTTGATTCATAAGTAAAATAGTATTATCTTATTATAAACATAATATTTTTATTATACAAAAAGAAGGGAGAATTGCCCTATGACTCTAAGGCATATGAAAATATTTGTCGCCGTGTTCCGCCACAGCAACATTACCAAAGCCGCCCAGGAGCTGCATCTCGCCCAGTATCCTTTCTTAATGCGGGAAAAAGGAAGCGCCGGGCGTGAAATCCTGGATTCTTACTTTTCTATCCAGCAGTTAAATGTCCGTCCTGCCTGGGAGAGCTCCAGCACCCAGGCGATCGTAAAGGGAGTGGCGGAAGGCTTGGGCGTCGCCGTTCTGCCCTATCTTTTAGTGGAAAAAGACATTCAGGAAGAAACCATCCGCATGCTTCCCTTCACCAGGCCTTTGTCACGGGATCTTAACATCATTTACCATAAAAGCAAGTATCTGACACCTAACATGAAAGCTTTTCTCTCCCTGTGCCAGGCATATGGCAGTCATACTTAGAATACCCGCGCGATCATTCTTAAATTTACATGGAATCCCTACTAAAGGTAACTTTAACTTTTGCGCTCTAGGCTGCGGCCTTTTTCTTTATATAATACGCTAATCCAACCAGATCGGCCAGCCCCCATCCAATTGGTACCGACCACCAAATCCCAGCCACTCCTATGGAGGGAACGGCAGACAGAAGATATGCCAGCGCCACGCGTGTCCCAAGAGAAATCACCGTAAGCACTACGGACATCCCCGGCTTTCCTATGCCGCGGTACAGCCCATAAAGCAGAAACAGGCAGCCGATCCCACAGTAAAAGGCGCCTTCAATGTGCAGATACCGGACTCCTTCACTGATAATCTCCGTCTCACCGGCATTTACAAAAATAAGCATCAGCTGCCGCGCTCCAATCCATACCACCGCTGAAACCAGGATCCCAAAAACTGCCGCTGTGATCACGGCACCTTTCAGTCCGGCACGTATCCTCTCTTTCTTCCCGGCCCCGTAATTTTGGGCAATAAAAGTAGAAAAAGCATTTCCAAAATCCTGCACCGGCATATAAGCAAAGGAATCAATTTTCACAGCAGCCGCAAAAGCTGCCATAACCGCCGGTCCAAAGCTGTTCACCAGCCCCTGCACCATCAGAATCCCCAGATTCATCACGGACTGCTGGACACAGGTCAGAATAGAAAAGCTGCCGATTTCCCGGATACATGCTCTGTGCATCCTTAAATGCCTGCGCTGCACCCGAAGCTTAGGAAAACGCAGCCAATAATAAACCATCAGCCCTACCCCGGATATATACTGGGCAATAACCGTTGCCTCTGCCGCACCGGCCACTCCCCGTTTCAGCCCGATTACAAACCAAAGGTCCAAAGCAATATTTAAGACAGCCGATACTCCAAGGAAAACCAGCGGCACAACAGAATTTCCCACTGACCGAAGCAAGGACGCAAAATAATTGTAAAGAAAAACAGCTGGTATCCCACAAAAGATCACAACAAGGTATTCCCTCATCAAAGGCCATACATCTGCAGGAACTCTAAGAAATACAGAAATACCATCCAAACAGAGAAAGGCCAGAAAATTTAAAATCACTGCCAGCGCCGCGATCAGAAGAAAAGAAGTACACATGGCCTCTTTAAGCCCTTCTTCGTCCTTTTGTCCGAACCGTATGGAAAACAGTGTGCCGCTTCCCATGCAAAGCCCCAGCAAAATCGACGTCAAAAAGGTCATCAAAGTAAAAGCAGACCCTACCGCCGCCAGCGCATCCGAACCGATAAACTGTCCTACGATGAGGGTATCCGCCACATTGTAGCACTGCTGCAGCAAATTTCCTAAAATCATAGGAACAGCAAAGCACAGCATGGACTTCATGACTGGCCCCTTTGTCAGATCTCCGTTCATTATCATCCTCTCCATTTCAAATCGTAAGTATATACTTTCATTATGTAAGAATAGTAGCAAACTCACTTACAAAAGTCAATATAATCCCCTTGCTTTTCCTTCTTTTCTCCATTATAATTTTTTTAATCGAAAGGAAATTTTTTACTGGAATATTGCCAAAAGGAATAAAACGGCCGAAGGCATTGCCAGGAAAAATAGGAGAGAAGATTTATGTTTTTAGAAGGATTAGATGAATTAGACCAGAAAATCATACAATGTTTAATAGGAAACGCCCGTATGTCCTATTCGGAAATAGGAGAAAAGATAGGAATCTCCCGCGTAGCGGTTAAGGCACGTATTTCCGCATTGGAGCAGCGGGGAATCATCGAGGAATACACCACGATTATAAACCCACAGAAAATAAACGGCGCTGTATCCTGCTATTTTGAGATCGAGACACAGCCGGATACCTTTTTACAGGTAACAGAAATATTGAAAAACAATGAGACTATCACCCAGATTTACCGGGTAACGGGAAATAACCGGCTGCACGTCCACGCGGTTGCCTCCTCCACAGAAGAGATGGAAAACCTCATACAGCAGGTTATTGACCCCTTGCCCGGTTTACTTTCCTGCAGTTGTAATATCATCCTTTCCAGGATCAAAGATATCAAAGGGCTGCGGTTATAAATCTCTTACGAGAAGAAACTTTCCGCAATGGATATCTCCCCTACGAATCCCACGCTCCCGGTCATATACACCTCTCCGTCTTCTTTCAGGTCAATCTGGATCATTCCTCCGGGCTGGTTTACATTCACCCGTTCATCCACCAGACCCAGGCGGCGGGCTGCAATGGCTGCGGCACAGCTTCCCGTACCGGACGCCTTTGTGTAACCGCTTCCCCGCTCCCAAATCTCCATATCCAGGTTTCCGCTGTCTATCCGGCGGCAGATCTGCAGATTCATCCTCTCAGGAAATTCCGGCGCATTTTCCACGTACGGCCCCAGCTCTCTCACCGCTTCCTCGGACACCTGATCCGCAAAGATAATGCAGTGCGGATTTCCTACGGTAAGACAGGTGGCTTTGTACTCTCTTCCATGAAAAACAAACCCTTCGTTGACCACTTCCCGGATTTCTCCAGTGACAGGGATTTCTCTTGACAAAAAGGAGTGTTTCTCTATTTTTACACGAAATTCAGTGGCCCGGCTGTTCAGACACTCCACCTGGATAGAACCTGCCAATGTCTGAATAAAAAATTTCTGTTCTGTGATATATTGCTGGTCTAAAAGATATTTGGCAAAAATCTGTACTCCGTTTCCGCTGATGGCCGATTCGCTTCCATCTGCATTAAAGATGTGTACTCCCATCTTTCCGTCGATTTCTACCGGGCCATACAGAACGCCGTCTGCCCCCAGCCCTAAACCTCTCTGGCATAAAAGCGCGATCTTTTTCCCCTGAAGCTGCATTTTATTTTTATTAGGATCTAAAACCAGATACTCATTTCCCAACCCCTGATACTTTACCATAGTAATACACTCGTTCATAATTTCCTCCCTCTCCTTCGCAGATTTTATACTCTATTTCTTACTAGAATCCCCTGTGACTGAAGCTCTTTCTTTTCATTATATATATTATTTTTTCTATGTATATAGAATAAAATGCGAAGTATATGGCAAAAATTGCGTTTTTCTTATTGTAAGAAGATTGGAAGTAAGATATCATATTGTAAAAATGTTGTATGACGAAATGGAGGAGGTTCCCCATGAATTATCCCACAGACAATCTGACAGCCTTAAAATCCCTGGAAAAAGCCGGATACTTAAAGGAAGAATTTCGCCTTTTTCACATTAAGGACCAAACAGAGCAGGAATTTCATCCCCACTATCACGATTTCCATAAGATCATCGTCTTTCTCTCGGGAAATGTCACCTATCACATCGAAGGAAAGGCTTACCATCTAAAACCCTGGGACATCCTTCTTGTAAACCAGTATGCCATTCATAAACCGGAAATTGACTTTTCTCAGCCTTATGAAAGATTCATTCTGTGGGTTCAGGACTCCATTGGGGAAAGAGAACTTACCGCCTGCTTCCAAAAAGCCCAGGACAGAAGCTTTAACCTGGTAAGGCTGCAGGCGGATCTTCAGGAACGCCTGAAAGATCTTCTTTACCAGTTGGAAGCTTCTCTTCACTCCCAGGACTTTTGCTGCGAACTTTTGTCACGCGCCCTTTTTACACAGTTCATGGTGTATTTAAACCGGATTTTTCTGAAAAAGAATTATATCCGTGACCAAAAATCCTATACCTACGACTCCCAGGTGGAAGCCCTGGTTCGCCATATTAATAAAAATCTGAATACCGACCTTTCTCTGGATGCCCTGGCTCAAAAATACTACCTGAGCAAGTATCATATGATGCGGATTTTCAAAAGGGAAACCGGCTACACTATGCACAACTACATCACCAGCAAACGCCTGCTCCTGGCCCGCATGCTCATAGAACAAGGGCAGCCCGTCATGAAGGCAGCTCTGCAAAGCGGTTTTCAGGACTACACCACCTTTGTCCGTGCCTATAAAAAACAATTCGGGGCAGCGCCCACAAAACTCTGATGGGTTTTGCGGGGCTGTCCCGAAAATTATTTTTCTGTATTTTACTTTTATCAAGCTGAAAACATGCTTACGCCTTGGCAGCTTTACGGCCGCAGCACTGTTTATATTTCTTGCCGCTTCCGCATGGACATGGATCGTTAGGATAAACCTTGATCTCTTTGCGCTGAACCGGCTTCTTCGGTCCGGAGCTGTCCTTATTTGTTCCGG
>CALIZJ010000247.1 GCA_938028845.1 uncultured Blautia sp. | reverse complement strand
AAAATATCCGTTATGGAAAACTGGATGCAACAGACGAAGAAGTATATAATGCAGCGAAGCTTGCCCAGGCAGATTCCTTTATCCGTATGCTGCCTAAAGGTTATGACACCATGCTGACCAGCGATGGAGAGGAATTATCCCAGGGCCAGCGTCAGCTTCTTGCTATCGCAAGAGCGGCTATCGCAGACCCGCCTGTACTGATCCTGGATGAGGCGACATCAAGCATTGATACCCGTACCGAAAGTATTGTACAAAAAGGCATGGATAACCTAATGAAAGGGCGTACTGTATTTGTCATCGCCCACAGGCTCTCCACCATCCGCAACAGTGATGCAATCATGGTTCTGGATCATGGCCGCATCATTGAAAGAGGAGACCATAAGGAACTCCTTGCGTTGAAGGGAACGTATTATCAGCTGTATACTGGAAAATTGGAATTGTCATAAAAAAAATTTCCCGCGGTTTTGCCGTGCCTCGAGAGTGGGGTGCGGCGGGCTGCGGGATTTTTTTGCTTCCGTTTAGGAGAAATTTTTCATTGTTTACTGAGGATTAGAAGATTTGAGTATAAAAGATAAGAGACACCGCACAGGGACTGGCAGTGGATGTCTGTGATCCTGGCGGCGTTTTTTGGTGAATTATGTGTGTTTGAATTTGTGAGTTTTTGGAATATTTTCTGTGATTAAATCACTCAAAACCTTTCGATTTTTTCTATTTCTTAAATTTCCCACATCTATTATACACTATTTTAGATAGGTTTCAATAGATTTTCCTACCTAAGATAGCGCAAAAAGTGTCGTTTTATTTGTATGAAAATGCATTTTTCATAAATTTAGATGCAAACTTTTCTCATTTTATTCTATTTACCGTCAGAACTGCCGTCAAAATTTACAGCCGGAAAGCATGGTAATCAAAAGAAGTTCTATGGATCTATTTTCCTTTCCCATTTGTATGAATCAGGAAAACAGAGCGAATTTAAAGCGCAAAGTCTTATGAAATCTATCAGTCTCTCATATCCCCTTTTTTCAGAATGAGATTATTAGCCGTCAAAATTCTGGTCAAATCCCAAGGGCGGCACAAATAGATGGACTTACCCTGGCTTCTCTGAGTGATTTACTCATGGAAAGAGGGTGAGTGCAATCTGGTATTTGTTGGACTTTCCAAAGTGTTGGGAAAAGTCGGAAAGACTTAAACTCATTGAAGTATGTAAAAGGGAAGGAACCATAAAAGAAGTTTTTCTACCGTCGTATGACCGGATGAAACGATATCAGGGAGCATGGCATATTGAGAATAGATATCTCTTTCCCGACAGTATTTTTCTGAAAGGAAATGACGGAGAAAGGTTTCGGCATTTTCTTGAAGATATATATCCTGAGCTGTTGCAGGAGACGGAGGGCTGTGTGCTTACCAGTGTAGATGAAAAGGCTGTGGCTTTTTTGCAGGAACTATGCGGAAAGGAGCAGCGTATGCCTCTTTCCAGAGGTTACATCCATGATGGAACGACTTTTGTAACGGAAGGTCCCTTAAGGGGAAAAGAAGGTTTTATTAGAAGAATCGACCGGCATAAACGTCTGGCAAGACTGGAAGTTCCTATTCCGGAGAAGAATCTGGTGGACGTGGGTTTGGAGATCTATGCAAAGGATTAAGAGAGAAATGGATTGGTATGTAATGCATACAGTCCCCGGTAAAGAAAAGGAGGCTGTGGAATTACTTGAAAAGAAGATAGACCATAAGCTGTGGGAAAGCTGCAGAGTTCTTAGAAAACAGCAGTTGTTCCGAATCCGTGGAAGCTATGTCCTAAGCAGAAAGGAAATGTTCCCTGGCTATATTTTTATTGCTACGGCTGCGCCGAAGCTGCTCCTTGAAGAATTAAAGAAAGCGAGAAGCTTTCCCCAGATTATAGGAGATACGAAGGAAGAAATCGCTGCGGTGGAGCAGGAGGATCTGGTATTTCTTAGAAATGTCTGCGGAGATGAGCTGGAGCAGGACATGGAGCTTTCGACCGTGCAGGTGGATAGCGAGGGGCACGTAGTAGAAACAACAGGAGTTTTGAAGCCGTATCTTGGAAATGTGGTTAGACAGAGACTGCGACAGAGGTATGTGATTGCGAAGGTGCCGTTGTTTCAGAGGGAGGAAGAGGTGTTGTTTGGGATACGGTTGGATGGGGATGAGAAGGGAAGTTAGCATCTGGGAATATGAGCTTATTTTAGACAGGATTGGAAATATATCAATTTCAATGGAAGCAAC
>CALIZJ010000246.1 GCA_938028845.1 uncultured Blautia sp. | reverse complement strand
CACAGACCGGTCCAGGATTGAAAAAGAGATTGCGAAGATGGATTTGGTTCAGATCATGTGACGGGATTTTCAGTCTCCAAAGCAGAGATTTTTGATCGCCTTGGAGTGAAAATTGCGAAAATAATCGGATTTTTCTGCTTTTGATGGTGTAGTAAATTAACTCAGATTTCCTTGAATTTACAGGGGATTTTGGAGATCCCCGATTCTGAAATTGGTGTAGAAATGGTGTAAAAATGGTGTAGTAAGCCATTTTTTGAAAAAAACGAAAATTTGGAAAGCTCGAAAAAGCCCGTAAAATCAAGCTTTTTTGAGGTTTTCCAAAAAAATTATTAAAAAAATTAGCACTCACCTCTTGACAGTGCTAACAAAAGATGTTATATTTCATGTAGAACAAGAAAATACAGCAGAAATTGCTTTTTTTATTAGGAGGAAAGCCTATGAATATCAGTAAATTTACTCAAAAATCCATACAGGCGGTCCAGGATTTGGAAAAGGTTGCTTATGAATACGGCAATCAGGAGATAGAGCAGGAGCATCTCTTATATGCGCTCCTCCACCAGGAGGACAGCCTGATCCTTAAATTGATCGAGAAAATGGAAATCAATAAAGAATATTTTATAAACGTAGTGGAAAACGCTTTGGATGCCAAGGTGAAAGTGTCAGGCGGTGAGCTTCGGTTCGGACAGTATTTGAATAAAGCCCTGGTAAGCGCAGAAGATGAGGCGAAGGCCATGGGGGACGAATATGTTTCCGTAGAGCACCTGTTCTTATCTCTGTTGAGAAATCCAAGCCCCAGCATGAAAAAAATATTTAACGAGTTTGGAATTACCCGGGAACGCTTTTTGCAGGCACTTTCTACAGTACGGGGAAATCAGAGGGTAGTCAGCGATAACCCGGAAGCTACCTATGACACGCTGAATAAGTACGGGGAAGACCTTGTAGAAAAGGCAAAAAACCAAAAGCTGGATCCGGTTATCGGCAGAGACGCGGAAATCCGGAATGTGATCCGTATTCTCTCCAGAAAGACAAAAAACAATCCCGTTCTTATCGGTGAACCAGGCGTAGGTAAAACGGCGGCTGTAGAAGGCCTTGCACAGAGGATCGTGGCAGGAGATGTGCCGGAGGCGCTGAAAGATAAGAAGATATTTGCCCTGGACATGGGGGCTTTAGTAGCAGGTGCCAAATACAGAGGAGAATTTGAAGAACGTCTGAAAGCGGTTCTGGAGGAAGTAAAAAAGAGTGAAGGAAATATCATCCTCTTTATCGATGAACTGCATCTGATTGTAGGAGCCGGAAAAACAGACGGGGCAATGGATGCCGGAAATATGTTAAAGCCTATGCTGGCAAGAGGCGAACTCCACTGTATAGGAGCGACTACCCTGGACGAATACCGGCAGTATATAGAAAAAGACGCTGCATTGGAGCGGCGTTTCCAGCCGGTTATGGTGGATGAACCTTCTGTGGAAGATACCATTTCCATTCTTCGTGGATTGAAGGAACGGTATGAGGTCTACCATGGTGTAAAGATTACGGACAGCGCCCTGGTGGCTGCTGCGACTTTGTCCCACCGGTATATCAGCGACCGGTTCCTTCCGGATAAAGCCATCGACCTTGTGGATGAAGCCTGTGCCCTTATTAAGACAGAGCTGGACTCCATGCCCACAGAGCTGGACGAGCAGCGCAGAAAGATCATGCAGCTTGAAATCGAAGAATCTGCCTTGAAAAAAGAGACGGATAATCTGAGCAAAGAACGTCTGGAAGCCCTTCAAAAGGAGCTGGCAGAGTTACGGGACGAATTTAATGTGCAGAAGGCGCAGTGGGATAATGAAAAACATTCTGTAGAAAAGCTTCAGAAACTTCGTGAGCAGATCGAGGATGTAAACAAGCAGATCCAGATGGCAAAGCAGAATTATGATCTGGAAAAAGCTGCCGAGCTTCAGTATGGAGAACTCCCAAGGCTTCAGCAGCAGCTTGAGATAGAGGAGAAAAATACTAAGGAAGGCGACAGGCGTCTGGTACACGAAGCGGTAACAGACGATGAGATTGCAAGGATCATTTCCCGCTGGACAGGGATTCCTGTGACAAAACTTACAGAAGGAGAAAGGGTGAAGCTGCTGTCCCTGGAAGAACAGCTCCATCAGCGTGTTATTGGCCAGGACGAGGGCGTAAGGAGAGTGACAGACGCTATCCTTCGTTCCAAAGCAGGCATAAAGGATCCTACCAAGCCCATTGGTTCTTTCCTGTTTCTGGGACCTACAGGCGTAGGTAAGACGGAACTTGCCAAAACGCTGGCAGAAAATCTTTTTGACGATGAGCAGAATATGGTCCGTATTGATATGAGCGAATATATGGAGAAATATTCTGTATCCAGACTGATCGGAGCTCCTCCGGGATATGTAGGCTATGAAGAAGGCGGCCAGCTTACCGAGGCGGTAAGACGGAAGCCATACAGCGTTGTACTTTTTGATGAGATAGAGAAAGCACATCCGGATGTATTTAACGTATTGCTGCAGGTACTGGATGACGGGCGTATTACAGACTCTCAGGGACGTACGGTGGATTTTAAAAATACGATCCTGATCATGACATCTAATATTGGATCTACCTATCTGCTGGATGGAATTGACGATAAAGGAGAGATAAAAGAAGAGACAGAAGAGATGGTAATGGCGGACCTTAGGAATCATTTCCGGCCGGAATTTTTAAACCGTCTGGATGAGATCATTTTATTTAAGCCCTTGACAAAAGACAATATTGGTAAGATAGTAGAGTTGCTGGTAAAAGATCTGAACAAGCGTCTTTCCAATCAGGAACTTTCTCTGGAACTGACCGATGAGGCAAAGGCAAGAGTGACCGAAAACGGATACGATCCCGTATACGGCGCGCGTCCGTTAAAACGATATCTCCAGAAACATGTGGAGACTCTTGCGGCAAAGGAAATCTTATCAGGAAATATCCATGCGGGAGATACCATTGTCTTGGATGTCCAGGGAGATAACTTCATAACACGGGTAAAGGATGGAAAAGTTCAGAAGTAAACTTTTAAATCTGCCAATATTGACGCAGCAAATACGTCAAGAGGAGGAAAAAATGATACCCAAAGATCCGGTGATACTTTTAAGCTATGTAAATACACAGCTTCGGGATTACTATGAATCCCTGGAAGCCCTCTGCTCCTGCAGAGGGATGAAGAAAAAAGAACTTATAGAAAAATTGAGCAGCATTGATTATTATTACGACGAAAAGACGAATCAGTTTATATAGTCCGGTGAAAGAGCGTCAACCGGCAGTTCTTTTAAGGTCGAATACAGGGATGAAAAAATAGTATGAAGTGCGGGGTTAAAAAAACGGAGGCCATGTTCGATGATGTCCTCCGTTTTTAATATCTGCTCCTTTACAACAGAATAATCTGGGTATCCTGAGGGGAAAGTTTCTGCCGCTTTAGCAGACACCTGGGGCTGACGGTAGTTCCGCACGGTATCAGCAGCGATTTTCTGTAGAGTACGGGCAACCTTAGGTCTGGACTGAAACTTTCCATAGTAAGTGATAGTTCCGGCAGCATTTGGAAACAGGGTTTTAAATATGGTGCAGGCGGTTATATAACTTCCTGCGTAAGAGGGATGGGAACCATCCTGGCGCAGAGTACGCACGCCCGTTTTCGCATTATCCACATTTAGGATGGATAATCCAGCGGGAACTACGATCGCGTTTGCCTCTTTGGCAGTAGTTTCGTAGATCTCCTGAATCTGTGCCTGGTAATCTTCACGGTTTTTTACGATGTTTTCATAACGCTGGTAGTCTTTGTGATATCTGTAAGGAGCCCAGGTCATGAAAAGAACAGTCTTTGCACCAGCTGCTTCAATATAAGGTTTTAAACTTAACACGGCATCGTACAATCTTTCCGGATGTGCGATAGGATAAAAATGGCGATCCTGAAGGATGACATAATCCCATTTTTGGTTTTTCAGAAGCTGATGGACTCTGCGGCCCATGCTGCTGGATTTATTCGCATACAGGAGAAGACTGGCTCCGCCGCGGGTTACTGCGGTGACATCCGCCTTGACCCCTGCGCTGGCACATATCCTTTCCAGTATAAGGTGCAGATCGTTATACCAAGTATAGCTGTTTCCGATCATAAGGATTTTTGTGGTTTTTTTATTGTTATTGGGAGCGCGATTGTGGGAACGGCTCTGGGAGCTTACCGTAACTGTTTGAGCAGGGGAAGCATATACCGGTAAGGTAAGACTTCCGATCAAGAGCAGACAAAGCAACAGTCTGGCAAATTTTTTCATAGTATATAAAACTCCTTCTTTTTATCTATAGTATTATTATACTCTTTTAGGTTAAACATTCTGTAACCAGAATATCACATTTTAGTTCATGTATCATATAGAATACCCTTTTTTTAGGCCAGCGTCAAGATAGAAAATAAAGGTTAGCCGGACAAATTAATAAATACGGAAAACCCTGTTTTTAATAAATAAACAGAAAAGAAAAAAGGAAAAGTTAACAAAAATCACTTGCGTTTTTTGTGCAAATCTGTATTATATATAATTAGCCAACTAATTGTAGCAAGGAGGTGTGAAAATGGATTTTTTACGGGAGGACAAAGAGGAAAAAAGCATGCAGGGGCTTCTTATGGAAGTAAACAGGCGCTATCTGGGGTTATGCTTTCACCAGCTTTTAGAATTTGGAGTTTATCCCGGACAGATACCGGTGCTCGCCAGGATTGTTCAGAAAGAAGGAAGCAGCCAGAAGGAAATTGCAGATTTCCTGCATATAAAACCCCCTACTGTAAATGTAACAATCTCTCGTTTGGAGAAGGCCGGATTTGTCTGCCGCAGACATGACAAAAAGGATCAGAGGATATCCCGTATTTATATGACGGAACAAGGTAAGAATATCGTGGAACATGCGATGGATAAAATAAAAACCAATGAAAAGGTCCTCTTTGAAAATTTTGATGAAGCAGAGCTTTGTCTGCTGCGGCGTTTTTTATGCCAGATCCTGGAAAATATAGAGAAACTGCCGGGATATACCCATAAATAGCTATTATTTTTACTGGTTTGCCAGTAGAACAAATAAAAATAAATAATTAAAGAAAGAGGGAGTAAGCGAATGCTGCGACTAATGAAATACCTGAAAAAATCAGCAGGCTATATCGTATTGATCGTAGTGCTGCTGTTTTTACAGGCATATTGTGACCTGTCTTTGCCGGACTATACCTCTAAAATCGTCAACATAGGTATCCAGCAGCAGGGAATTGAAGATGGAGTACCGAAAAAAATGCGGCCGGCTACGATGGAGAGCCTTTATGAGGTTACAGACGGCGAGGACCGGGAAAAAATAGCGGATTCCTATACAGAAGAAGACGGACTTTATGTTTTAAAAGATGATATTACCAAAGAAGAAAGGGAAGAACTGAATGATGTTGTATGCCAGGCGATCATGCTTTTTTCCCAATATGCCTCCCAGACGGGACAGGGAATGGGAGTGGACGCCCAGATCAACGAGCAGCTTTCCCAGATGCCGGATTCCATGGTGGAACAGGCGGCAGCCGCTTTTGTAAGAGCGGAATATGAAGCCATAGGGGAGGATGTGGATGCGATCCAGATGCAGTATATTCTCAAATCCGGATTAGAAATGCTCTTGATGGCGCTTTTGATCATGGTGGCATCCATAAGCGTTACTTTTTTGTCTGCCAGAGTTGCGGCGGCTTTGGGGCATGATCTGAGAAATGCGGTTTACAGGAAAGTTATGGGATTTTCAAGCAGTGAGTACCATAAATTTTCTACAGCGTCTTTGATCACCAGAAGTACCAATGACGTACAGCAGGTGCAGCTTACTATGGCGATGATGTTCCGTATCGTGCTGTATGCGCCTATCCTTGGTATAGGCGGCGTGATCCGGGTGCTGCAGACAGATTCTTCCATGACATGGATACTGGGAGTAGGCGTGGCTCTGATCCTGGTAGTGATCCTTATGCTGTTTTTGATCGCTATGCCGAAATTTACCAAGCTGCAGACATTAATTGACCGTCTGAACCTGGTAACGAGGGAGATTTTAACAGGTATCCCGGTAATACGTGCCTTCAGCCGGGAAAAGCATGAGGAAGAGCGCTTTGAGGCGGCAAACCGCAATCTTACCAGAACAAACCTGTTCGTAAACCGCTGTATGACCTTTATGATGCCTACTATGATGCTGATCATGAACGGAATTTCCGTGCTGATCATTTATAATGGCGCTTACGCAGTAGATGACGGAAGTATGCAGGTAGGAAATGTAATGGCATTTATCCAGTATGCAATGCAGATCATCATGTCTTTCCTGATGATCACGGCAATGTCTATCATGCTTCCAAGAGCCAATGTGGCTGCGGGACGTATTGCAGAGGTCTTAAATACAGAAGAGACGATCCGTGACCCGGAAAATCCTGTATCAGCAAGGGCTGGAGCTGAAGGAACCATAGAATTTGATCATGTTTCCTTTGCTTATCCGGAAGCTGATGAGAACGTGCTGACAGATATCACCTTTAAGGCGTCTAAGGGACAGCAGGTGGCCATCATAGGAAGTACCGGAAGCGGAAAGAGTACGCTGGTAAATCTGATCCCAAGATTTTATGATGTAACAGAAGGAACCGTGCGTGTAGACGGAGTGGATGTGAGGAAAATGAGCCAGAAGGAGCTAAGAGATAAGCTGGGGTATGTTCCGCAGAAAGGCATACTCTTCTCTGGAACTATTGATTCCAATATCCGCTACGGAAAAGCGGACCTTACCAGAGAAGAAGTGGAAAAGGCGGCAAAGATCGCCCAGGCGGATGACTTTATTATGGAAAAATCCCATACTTATGATTCTCCTGTTGCACAGGGCGGAACCAATGTTTCCGGCGGTCAGAAGCAAAGACTGTCCATTGCCCGTGCGATCGCGAAGAATCCGGAGATCCTTATTTTTGACGACAGCTTCTCTGCCCTTGATTTTAAGACTGACAGCGCCCTTAGAAAGGCGATTAAGGAAAATACAAAGGATATTACCACCATTATCGTTGCCCAGCGTATCAGCACGATTATGAAAGCTGATCAGATTATCGTCCTGGACGATGGAAAGATGGCTGGAATAGGAACCCATAAAGAGCTTATGAAGAACTGCGAGGTTTATCGTCAGATCGCTGTATCGCAGTTGTCAGAGGAGGAATTGGCAAATGAGTGAGCAAAGAAGAGTCCCTATGGGGCATAACCGTGGAATGACCGGAGAGAAAGCCAAGGACTTCAAAGGATCAATGGCAAAGCTGTTCCGATATATGGGAAGATATAAAATCCGTTTTTTGCTGATGTTTGTTTTTGCTGTGGCGGGAACTGCATTTAACATCGTAGGGCCTAAGATTTTAGGAAAGGCCACTACGGAGCTGTTCAACGGCCTTGTGGCAAAGATAAGCGGAACAGGAAGCATAAATTTTGAAAAGATCGCAACGATCCTTTTATGGACCATGGGACTTTATGTGGTCAGTGCATGTTTTTCCTTTGTCCAGGGATTTGTGATGACAGGAATCTCCAATGACGTCACATATAATCTGAGAAAAGATATTTCCAAGAAAATAAACAGGCTTCCCCTGAATTATTTTGAAAGCCGTACCCACGGGGAGATCCTTTCCAGGGTGACCAACGATGTGGATACGCTGCAGATGAGTTTGAACCAGAGTATGATCCAGTTGATCACTTCTGTGACTACCCTGATCGGTGTGCTGATCATGATGCTTTCCATCAATGTATGGATGACGCTGGTGGCGCTTTTGATCCTTCCGGTGTCCATGCTTATTATCAGCTTTGTCATGAAGCGTTCCCAGAAATATTTCCGGGATCAGCAGAGTTATCTTGGAAAAGTAAACGGACAGATAGAAGAAAATTTTGGCGGCCACAATGTAGTAAAAGTTTTTAATAAAGAAAACGACGTTGTGGAAGAATTTGAAAAAGATAATAAAAAGCTGTATGAATCTGCATGGAAGTCTCAGTTCTTTTCTGGAATGATGATGCCGGTAATGCAGTTTGTAGGAAACCTGGGATATGTAATGGTAGCTTTACTAGGTGGTGTTCTCGCCATCCGGAACGTGATCGAAGTAGGAGAGATCCAGTCTTTCTTCCAGTACATCCGTAACTTCACCCAGCCTATCCAGCAGATCGCCCAGGTGACAAACCTTTTGCAGTCTTCAGCAGCGGCTTCCGAGAGAGTCTTTGAATTTCTGGAAGAGCCGGAAGAGGATCAGGAAGTGGAAAATCCGGTGGATATAACAGGACTTTCCGGAAATGTACAGTTTGATCACGTGGCGTTCGGATATAATCCGGATAATATTATCATCCATGACTTTTCCGCAGATGTAAAGGATGGACAGAAGATCGCCATTGTAGGACCTACCGGTGCAGGAAAGACAACTATGGTAAAACTTCTGATGCGTTTTTATGATGTGAATAAGGGCGCCATCTTAGTGGACGGTCACAATGTCAAGGACTTTAACCGGAGCCAGCTTCGGGAGCTGTTCGGCATGGTACTTCAGGATACCTGGCTGTTTTCCGGAACGATCATGGAAAATATCCGTTACGGAAGGCTTGACGCTACTGATGAAGAAGTGATCGAGGCGGCGAAGGCTGCTCATATCCATAACTTTATCATGCAGCAGCCGGGAGGGTATAACATGGTTCTGGATGAGGAAACCAGCAACGTTTCCCAGGGACAGAAGCAGCTTTTGACCATTGCCAGAGCAATCCTTGCGGACAATAAGATCCTGATCTTGGACGAAGCTACCTCTTCGGTGGATACCAGAACAGAGGTAAGGATTCAGAAGGCTATGGATAATCTAATGAAAGGGCGGACCAGTTTTATCATCGCCCACCGCCTGTCTACTATCCGGGACGCAGACCTGATCCTTGTGATGAAAGACGGCGATATTATAGAGCAGGGTACTCACGAAGAACTTCTGGAAAAGAAGGGATTCTATGCAGAATTGTACAACAGCCAGTTTGAGAAAGTGAGTGCGTAAATAATGAAGTTACTTTTTGCCGGTATTCCGGTGAAAAGTAACTTTTTCTATACTTTTTTTTAGGTATGGGGTATAATAGTATAAATTTGCGAAAAGGAGGAAGGATCTGCACGCATATAAATGCCGGCATAACTGCCCGCAGACAAGATTTATGATACAGAAAAAAGACGGCAGAGAATTTCTGCCATACGTACTGGAAAATCTACAGAAAAGAATAGAAGAGATCGATGTTTCCATCCTGGAAGGGCAAAAGGACATCGAAGGAATGCACGAATACTACTGGGAAAATTATACGGAAATGGATCAGTATGGTTATGAAGATTATGATAACAGGCAAGCTTTGTTAAACCGTATGAATGCAAACCAGGACAGTATTTCTTTAAGACGGCGCCTGAGAAAAATGCTGGATTCCCCCTTTTTCGGCAGAGTGGACTTTTGTTATGAAGGTGAGGAAGAACCGGAGATCTTTTATATAGGGATCGGCAATTTTGCCGCGCGTACAGGAGGAGTTCCGCTGGTATATGACTGGAGGGCTCCTGTTTGCAGTTTATTTTACGATTATGATAAAGGACCTGCTTCTTATACGGCGCCTGCCGGAGAAATAAACGGAGAAATCTGTTCCAAGTGGCAGTATAAGATCCGCAGAGGAAAGATGCTGTATGAATTTGAAAGCGATATCAAGATCGATGATGAGATCCTGAAGGCAGAGCTTGGAAGTAATGGAACAGTACAGCTAAAAAACATTGTCCGCACTATCCAGAAAGAGCAGAACGCCATCATACGTAATATGCAGGATAAGATCCTGGCCATTCAGGGCGCTGCCGGAAGCGGAAAGACCTCGGTGGCCCTTCACCGGATCGCCTATCTTCTTTACCACGACAGAAAAAATCTGAAGTCTTCCAACATCCTGATACTCTCGCCAAACAGCGTTTTTTCGGATTATATATCTCATATCCTTCCGGAGCTGGGAGAGGAAAATATTCAGGAAATGAGCTTTGATTTATTTGCTTACCAGCAGCTAAAAGATACGGTGGACGACTGCGAAGACCGTTATGATTATATGGAACACAGGCTTTTAGGACACGGAGGGAAAGATCTCTGCAAGGAAAAGCAGTCCAGGGCATTTATCAATAAGATGGAAGGCTTTATCCTGGGGCTGGAAGACGGGCTTATGCGGTTTAAAGATGTGTCCTATAAAGGTTTTGTGAAGACGGAAAAAGAGATTATAGAACTTTTTTATTTTAAATTTATGGACCTGCCTCTTTTATCCAGAATGGATGCGGTAGCGGAATATTTTATCGATGAAGTGGAAACGCTTTTAAATAAGGATCTGTCTGAGGAAGACAGGGGCTCTGTTATGGAAAAATTTTTATCCATGTATGAGACAAGAGACCTTTATGTGATCTACAGCAGCTTCCTGAAACAGGGGGGATACCGCCCTTTGCCGAAGGTCTCTCTGGAAAAGAGAAAGCTGAAATATGAGGATGTCTATCCTATGCTGTATTTAAAGTACCGTCTTCTTACCCAGACCGGGCATAGCCGGATCAAGCATTTGGTAGTGGATGAGATGCAGGATTATTCCTGGCTCCAATATGTACTTTTGAAAAAGATGTTTTCCTGTAAAATGACGATCCTTGGAGACAAGGCACAGACCATGGATGACGAGACACAGGATGTGCTTTCTTTTCTTCCGGAGATATTCGGGAAAAATATAAAAAAGATCACCATGAACAAAAGCT
>CALIZJ010000245.1 GCA_938028845.1 uncultured Blautia sp. | reverse complement strand
GAAGAGAACAAAATGTCCTTATATTCCCACATGTTCTCAATATGGTTTAGAAGCTATTCAAAAATATGGTGCGTTAAAGGGTGGATTGCTTGCGGCTTGGAGAATCCTGCGGTGTAATCCCTTTTCTCATGGCGGTTACGACCCTGTACCATGAAAAGTAGTCCTGCGTCGTCAGGATTCTAGGAGGAAATGAATTTGGAAATGTATTTGGCAACAGCGAGCGGTATTCCTATTATAGGGCAGATCGCTACTGTAATGGGATGGATAATGAACGGGATCTATAAGGTTCTTGACGGATTATTCGGAATTCAGAATCTTGGTCTTTGTATTATCATTTTTAGTATCATTATTTTCGCCCTGATGACTCCTTTACAGATCAAACAGCAGAAATTTTCTAAGCTCAGTGCAATCATGCAGCCGGAGCTCCAGAAAGTACAGAAAAAATATCAGGGAAAAAGAGATCAGGTTTCCATGCAGAAGATGCAGGAAGAGACCTCGGCAATTTATCAGAAATATGGAGTTTCACCTACAGGAAGCTGTTTGCAGCTTGCGATTCAATTGCCCATTTTGACAGCATTGTGGCAGGTTATTTATCGAATACCGGCTTATGTAGGAAGCGTCAAAGATATTTTTGAAGTTTTAGTATCCAAAATCGTAGAAGTAAGCGGATACACAGATTTAATACAGAATTTTATTACGGATAACAGCATGACAAGAGTACAGCTTGTACTTGAAAATGGAGCGGCTACTTCAAATTCCATTATTGACTTTTTATATGCATTATCTCCCGGTCAGTGGAAAGAATTAGCATCTATGAGTCAGTTTTCCGGATTTTCTGATCTGATAGCTAACACAGCAAGCGATATTTCTCATATGCAGAACTTTTTTGGCTTAAATATCGCGGATATGCCTATGACATACATCAGGGATGCATTAGCAGGGGGATCGATCATTCTTGCTATTGCAGCAGTCATGATTCCTGTTCTTGCCTGGGCGACACAGATGCTGAACTTAAAACTTATGCCTCAGACTGCTACACAGCAGGACGGCGAGCAGAATGCGATGATGAATTCCATGAAAACAATGAACATGGTTATGCCGATCATGTCAGCCGTATTTTGTTTTACCTTCCCAGTAGGTCTTGGTATTTACTGGATTGCCAGTGCGGTGGTAAGAAGTGTTCAGCAGGTGCTTATCAATCGTCATATGAATAAGATGGATATTAACGATCTCATCAATGAAAATATGAAAAAGATGGAAAAGAAACGTGAGAAAGCAGGGCTTCCGCCTCAGAAGATCACGAATCAGGCACATCAGAGTGTAAAAAATATAAATAAAATAGAAAAAGGCAAAAGCAATAACGATACCAGCCAAAGAGCAAAGAAAGTTGAAGAATCCTACCAGAAAGCAGCGAATGCAAAACCCGGAAGTATTACAGCCAAAGCAAATATGGTGAGAGATTTTAATGAGCGGAATAAGAAGAAGTAGTAAAGGAACGGGAGGGGTTTATGATGGAGGATTATATCCAGTTTTCAGCAAAAACGAAAAGTGAAGCGATTACTAAGGCGTGTATAGAGCTTGGCGCATCAAGTGACCAGTTGGATATTCAGGTAGTAAGTGAAGGCAGCTCCGGATTTTTCGGATTTGGAAGTAAACCTGCGATCATAAAAGTGCGTAAGATCGAAGATGCTTCTGAAGAAAAAGAAATAGAAAAAATCGTTGATTCTGTAAAAATTGAATCCATTATAGAAGAAAAGAAAAAAGAAGAACACAGGAAACCTCCGGTAAAAGAAGCTGTAAAAGAAAAACCGGTAAAGAATGTGAAAGAAACTTCAGCGGCAGCTCCTGTTAAGGAAAAGCCGGTTAAAGAAAAGACTGTAAAAGAGAAAAAACAGGAGAAGCAGGATAAACCTCAGCCTAAGGAAAAACCTGTGAAAGAAAAAACCCAGAAGGAAAAACCTGTAAAAGTTTCTAAACCTGTTGAAATCTTAAAGGATCCGGAAAAGATAACTATGGTTGAAGAACGGGCAAAAGTTTTCCTTAAAGATGTATTTCAGTCTATGAATCTGGGAGAAGTGGAGATTACATCCAAATATAATACTGCAGACGGATGTCTGGAGGTTGATTTTGAAGGTGAGGATATGGGTATCCTCATTGGAAAAAGAGGACAGACACTGGATTCTCTTCAATATTTGACAAGCCTTGTGGTTAACAAAGGAATGGCAAATTATATCCGTGTAAAACTTGATACAGAGGATTACAGAAGACGCAGGAAAGAAACCCTTGAAAATCTTGCAAGAGGAATTGCCTACAAGGTGAAGAAGACCAGAAAGCCGGTAGTATTAGAGCCTATGAATCCATATGAGAGAAGGATTATTCATTCCGCTTTACAGGGCAATAAATTTGTAGAGACAGTAAGCGAGGGAGAAGAACCTTACCGTCACGTAGTAGTAAAATTAAAGAGATATTAAGAAATGTAAAAGGTTATTCTAGGTGAAAGCATGAATAACACGTAGCTTTGCGTGTGCTTTTGCCTGGAATAATTTTTTATATTATAGGAATATAGTTGCTGGCGCAACCGCGCTTCGGCGCGAGTGTGTGTAAGGTATACACTTTTTAATCAGAGAACGAAAAGGAGATTGAACAAATATGGAAGGGACGATTGCTGCAATTTCCACAGCCATGAGCGCATCCGGAATAGGGATTGTGCGTATAAGCGGGGAGGACTCTCTGAAAGTCATATCCAGAATTTATCGTTCAAAAAAAGGGAAAAAGAAAATAGAGGAAGTACCGACCCATACCATACATTATGGATTTATCTGTGATGGGGAAGAGGTAATAGATGAAGTATTGGTCATGGTCATGAAGGCTCCAAGGACTTTTACAGGTGAGGATACTGTGGAGATAGACTGTCATGGCGGCGTTTATGCCATGAAGAGAGTTTTGGAGACTGTCCTTAAGAATGGGGCAAGGATAGC
>CALIZJ010000244.1 GCA_938028845.1 uncultured Blautia sp. | reverse complement strand
TTCGGATATGGCAATGGGAACGATTGCACTGATTTACGCAGTGCTGCTGTTCTTTTTTGACCTGCCGGTATGGACGGTATTTATTATGCTGTGTGTCAGAGGTATCGGCAGTACCTTTCAGCAGCCGGCTATACAGTCTATTATCCCGCATCTCGTACCTAAAGACCAGCTTATAAAAACAAACGGGTGGATGCAGCTTTTAAATTCCGGTTCTTTTCTGATCGGGCCGGTAATCGGTGCGGCTTTATACTCTGTCTTCCCCATGTCTATTGTTTTAATGAGCGATGTAGCGGGTGCAATTTTAGCCAGCGCCGCATTAGCGATCGTTAAAATCCCGGAGATTTCAAAGGAAGAAAAAGAAGAACCCCATTTTGCCGCTGAGATAAAAGAAGGCTTACAGGTATTTAGAGAAGATAAAAAGCTGTTTCATATTGTTATGGCGCAAGCACTTTGTATGTTCTTTTATGCCCCCTTATCCTCCTTTTATCCCTTGATGACAAGCGATTATTTTCATTTGTCAGCCTTACATGGCAGTGCTGTGGAACTTGCTTTCGCAGTGGGTATGATAGGGGCATCTCTCCTATTTTCCAGCGTTTTGAAAGCAGAACGGAAAATCAGGGTTTCTTTTATCGGTTTATTTGGAATGGGTGCTGGGTCGCTTATCTGCGGCATTATACCGCCCACTTATGCCGGCTGGTTTTTCTTTGCGGCAGCCTGCACCTGTTTAGGCGCATTTGGAAATGTCCATACCATTCCGCTGACCGCATATATACAGGAAACCGTTGTCCCGGAAAAAATGGGGCGTGCATTTTCGGTACTTACTTTGATTTCTTCTGCCACAATGCCTATTGGGCTGCTTTTCAGCAGTCCCCTTGCGGAAAAAGCAGGGGTAAATGTGTGGTTTTTCATTTCCGGGTTATGTATGGTCACGATTACCACCCTTGTTTTAATTAGATATATGGCAAAATACAGGAGGCAGGAAAGATGATTCGAAAATTTCAGGCAACAGATACAGACCAAGTTATGCAGCTATGGCTTGGGGGAAATGAGGATGCACATTCCTTTATCCCAAAAGAATATTGGCAGTCCCATTTTACAGAGGTACAGGAAGACTTATTACAGGCAAAGGTTTATGTCTTTGATACAGACGAGAAAATACAGGGATTTATCGGCATGATAGACAACTATATTGCCGGAATTTTCGTGGATAAAAACTGCCGTTCCCAGGGAATTGGCAGGCAGCTTTTGCTGTATGTAAAGCAAATACAGGACACGCTTTCCCTGAACGTGTATCAGAAAAATACGCGGGCTGTTTCATTTTATCTCAGAGAAGGCTTTTCTGTTCGCTCAGAAGCAGTGGATGAAGCCACGGGGGAAAAGGAATATACAATGACCTGGAAAAAAGCAATCTAAGAGAAGCCTAACCGTATAAGAAACATCCACCAGCCGCATATGCTTCTGGTGGATGTTAAAAGAAAGACTTTTTCTTATTTTACAGTGATTTTTCTTACATCAGACCACTGGCTGAATACCTTCGCGCTGGTGGTTCCGGTACGGTTGAACGTATGGGCTCCCACATAGCAGGTACCTTTCTTTACATTTTTAAATACAATGCAGCCGCTCTTTTGGTTCTTGGCAATATAGGCGTAATTGGTTGGCTTCAATGCGTTTTTCGATCTTCCAAGAATCACGTCATAGCCGGTCCAGTTCTTGGCGCAGCGCATTTCTACTGTCACAGTTGAGCCGGATACGGAAATTCTGTTAAACTTAGGCGTTGACGGGGTAAATGCCTGTACATATACTTCACATCCATCAGACCAATCCGAATATACCTTCTTGCCTTTTTTGCCTCCACGCTTCTACATCAAAGGCGCGATCAGGCGCAGGATCCTTCCATAGATTTTCGTCCTTGTTTTTTCGTTTTTACAAGTTTCTTCTGTAATTTCTCTACATTGCAGCAAAGTCTGCTGAAAATCTTCTTCAACGCTGCCTACGGCATCCATTTTGTAGAAAAATGCCGCATCCTCAAAGTGAAGATATAAGCTGCGGTAATCCATATTGATCGTCCCCACCACTGCCTTTTCGTCATCGGAAACAAAGCATTTTGCGTGAAGGAATCCAGGTTTAAATTGATATATTTTTACTCCAGCCTTTATCAATTCCATATAAAATGTTTTTGCAACTGCAAAAGCATAGGACTTATCCGGGATTCCAGGCATGATGATCTTCACATCAACGCCTCTCTTCGCCGCGTAGGTAAGGGCTGTGATCATCTCATTGTCAATGATCAGATACGGCGTCATAATGTGCACATATCTTTTGGCATTGTAAAGAATATCAATATAAACGGATTCTCCTGTGTTGTCTTCATCCAGCGGGCTGTCACAATAGGGAATTACAAACCCTTCCCTGCCGTCCGTTTCCGGAAGCTGCGCAGGCGCTTTGAAATATTTTAAATAGTCCGTATCCCCGTTTTTATCATACAGCTCCCAGGACTGAAGGAACATTCCTGTAAAACTGCGGACAGCGTCCCCATTTATCTGAATCACGGTATCCTTCCAGTAGCCGTACCGCTCTTCTTCGTTGATATATGCGTCTTCCAGATTGATTCCCCCTGTAAACGCTGTGTAACCGTCGATTACAGTGATCTTTCTGTGGTCCCGGTTATTCTGCACAGTGGACAGAACAGGCCGGATCTGGTTGAATACACGGCATTGGATCCCGTATTTTTCCAGAGTTTTTGCGTAATCGTAGGGATGATTAAAGGAACAGGTCCCGTCATAAAGAAAACGGACTTCCACTCCCTGCGCCGCCTTTTTCTTTAACACCTCAAGAATAGAGTTCCACATCTTTCCCTCCGCAAAAGAAAAATATTCCATAAAAATAAAGGACTCTGCTTTTTCCAGTGCCTCCAGAAAAGGAGGAAAAAATACTTCCCCACAGGAAAAATACTTTATCGTTGTGTTTTGATAAACCGGGAACTGCATATTCCGGTACAGATAGGAAGAAAGATTTGCAGTCTCTGGGCTGAGTTTTTTCAATTCCTCGTAAACTGCAGGATCCTGTTTCATGTATTCAGCCATTTTCTCCCGGATTTTCTTTTGTTTTTGGTCAAGCTTCCAAGGGGATTTCTGATATTCCAAAAATATATACAATAAAATTCCAAAAACCGGCAGAAGAATAATAGGAAGCATCCATGCCAATTTGTAGCTGGGATTTCCTTTCCGGTTTACAATTACCATGTAGACTAAGAAAGTCAGCAGGATCGTAAGGCCATAGGAATAAAATAAATCCTCCTTCATAAATTCCCATAAAACAACGAAAAATCCAACCTGCAGCAGTAAAAGCAGAACTATGATCAATATTCTGCTGGAAGCGATCTGCTTTATTTTCTTTTTTCCCTTTTGTGCTATATTCGTCTCAGACATCCCTTTCACACCTCATTCTCTTTTGCTTATTCAGATTCCTGTTCATTCGTTTTTTTGTTTCAGAAAACTTTTTTTTATAAAACTTTCTTTAGTTTTATAAAAAACAGTTCTAAAACAAACCTTTCTTGAAAAAACATTATACCTGAGAACGCTTTTTTGTCAATAGATAGGTAGAAAAAACACAATTTTATGCCTGGACCATCTGAATAAAAAAAGAGACTTTTTGCACAATACTCCTTTTGT
>CALIZJ010000243.1 GCA_938028845.1 uncultured Blautia sp. | reverse complement strand
CCGGCACAGATGGAAGCTTTATATTTCCGTTTGTCGTCCTCTGCCGGGGAAGTGGTTCCCCAGTCGGTCATGATCATCCCGTCAAATCCCCACTCATCCCTTGCTATAGAGGTGAGAAGTTCATAATGGTTGGCGGTATGAATGCCGTTTAAAAGATTATAGGAGCTCATCATCGCCGCAGGCTTTGCTTTCTTTACGGCAATCTCATAGCCCTTAAGATAAATTTCACGAAGAGCCCGTTCAGAAATATGCACATTTACTCCATGACGGTTGTCCTCCTGGTTATTGCAGGCAAAATGCTTCATGGTCACACCTGCGCACCGGAAGCTCTGGACCGCCCGGGTCACTGCCGAGGCGCACGCTCCTGTGATCAGGGGATCTTCGGAATAGTACTCGAAGTTCCGTCCGCAAAGAGGATTCCTGTGGATATTCATGGAAGGAGCCAGCCACAGTTCCACATGGAACCGCTGCATCTCCTTTCCTATGACTTCCCCACATTTTCTCCAGCATTCCTCATCCCAGGTCTGAGCAAGGAGCGTGGCGGAAGGAAGTCCTGTAGTATACTGCTCAAACACCTGATTGTGTACCCTGTCTGTAATATAATCCTTTCCGATGATCTTGTCCACATTCCGCACAGAGATCACTCCGTCTGTGAGGAGATTTCCCTCCTTGTCCACCTCAAACTGGTTCAAAAGGCGAAGGCCGCTTCCTCCGTCGGACATATGCATGTTTGGGATTCCCCTGCTCTTTGCCAGTGTCCGTGTAGTGTCGCAGGTTCCCGGAGCCATGGGAATGACTGCGTCTGTAGCGGCATTTCCGCTTCCATAGGTGACAAAGGTGGCGTCCTCCTCGCCGGCATTGCCCACGCACAGATAAACCAGTTCCTCCGGGGAAAGGGAATTTACAAAATGATCCAGACTTTCCCTTCCCTCTAAGATTTCTTCAAAACGAGGCAGGGAATCTGCATCTGTCCCTATTTTCCCACGGTTTTCCCCAGTCTCAAAGCCCGGTTCTTTAGCGGCTTCCCATAAAGACTGCCGGTAAATGTTCCTTCTGACCGTGATATCTTCTTTTGTTATTTTAAGCACAGTAAGATCAGAAACCTCCTGATCCTCCGCTGCCTTTTGATCCTTTCCAGTCCCTGCTGCCGATATTTCCTCTATTGTTTCCTTCGGCACGCAAAGATTCCTGCACTGCTCGCAGAGGATATCCTCTTCTGCTCTAAGCACAGCAGCCGCACAGGTATTCCGGGAGGAATTCCCTACGCGCACCAGATAGTCTCCTTTTTCCAGGATCCAGGCCGCCTGATCCTCCCGGTAGCTGGCAAGATCTTTTATCTCTATGGGAATCTCCACCGTCTGGCTTTCTCCCGGTTTTAAGATATTCGTCTTGGCAAAGCCTTTCAGCTCCTGATATGGTTTTTCCAGATCGCCTCCCCGGGCGGATACATATACCTGCACGGTTTCTCTTCCCTCATAAAGGGTTCCTGTATTGGAAACCGCCGCTTTTACCACAAGCTTTCCATTTTCTTTATATACCGATCTGTCCGAAATAGAAAAACCGGTGTAAGAAAGTCCGTACCCAAAGGGGTAGGCCGGGGCAATCCCAAAAGAGTCAAAATAACGGTATCCCACATAAATTCCTTCCGTATACCATTCGTCATCCAGATCCCCGTTCAGGGCGGCAAAGTTTTCCGAATTGGGATAATCATGGTAATTTTCCGCCCAAGTATCCACAAGCTTTCCTTCTGGAACAACCTTTCCGGTGAGGACATCCGCCGCTGCCAGTCCGGTCACCCCTGCCGCCTGTCCGCTAAAGACCAGTGCGGAAAGATTCGGCAGGGAGCGCAGATAAGAGGTATCCATCTGTCCTCCCACATTCAAAAGCACGATCAGGCTTTTAAAATGCTCTGACAGGATGCGAAGGTTTTCTTTCTCCTCCCGGGAAAGAAGGTAGTCCCCCTCTGTATTTTTTCTGTCTGCCCCTTCTCCGGACTCCCTGGCAACCACAAAGACCGCCGTGTCTGCCTGATCAGCCTCCTTCAAATCTTGCTCTGTGATCCTGGGCTGTGGGCCTGGCGCAAAGGGTTCTCCATACATTCTCACTACCCCATGGATCAGTCCTTCCTTTTCCGCAGTTTCCCGTATATCCTTATAGTAAGCGTCTTCCTTGGCTTTCAGTTCTTTTTCATACCGGTCAAGGTAGCCTTTGGATACGATGGTGATGCCTGCCCGCTCCAGCCCCTCTTCTATGGTCACTTCCTGGCGGCTTGTAAAGCTGGCTGCTCCCAGTCCGCAGAATATGGTATTTCTGCCGCCCTGGCCATAGAGTGCCACTTTGGCGCCGGATTTTAACGGCAGGGTCCCGTCATGTTCCAAAAGGACCATGCCCCTGGCGGCTGCGTCCCGTACAATATCCGTATGCTCCTGCTCCCATTTGGCGATCACGCCTGGTTTTGATCCATAAT
>CALIZJ010000242.1 GCA_938028845.1 uncultured Blautia sp. | reverse complement strand
ATTGAATGTGGCTGCGTAGAAAGTGTTGAGGTAGGTACATATAATACATGCAAAAGTGGATGTACATATTGTTATGCGAATCATAGTATGAAAAGTGTAGAGGTGAATTCAAAAAAGTATGATCCTCTGTCACCGCTTTTGTGCGGCCATGTAGAAAAAGATGATAAGATTAGCATTAGAAAGGTTATGTCGTTAAAGGAAACGCAATTAAGTATTTTTGATATTTGAGATTTTAGATGACAATTAAATTATGAGTTTGATAGAAATAGGATCATTATGGCTCTAATAATTTGGAACGAGAAAATAACCGATGAAAGCTATAAAATAAGAGTAGGAAAAGACACAAAAGTGCACTGGAAAATACATGGATTATACCATACGCACCCGAGTACTAGTGATGATATTGTTATTTGGCAAAGTTAATTATCCTATTTTTAACAAATTGGATTATCCTCAGCCATAAAAATTAAAAAGAAAAGTAACGAGAGTAGACCTTAAAGAAAATTCTTTGAGGTCTAATTTGTTAGAGATATAGAAAAACCTTAAAAAATTAATATTTACCAAAATCCCAGAACATTATAAAACTTAGATTTCATTATAAGAAGAAAGTCTCAAGCTAAACATACACCTGGAAGAGAATGATTTTGAAAACACTGACAAGTTTCGTAAAAACAGGCTAATGAAGCGTGTAAAGGGGTAAAAATGCTTGACTGTAAACCTTGTTTATAGTTTATATTCAAGATAAAATATAGTTGTTTGGAAAGAGGGGGATTATATGACTATAAAAGAGGTTGAAGAGCGAACGGGGTTATCGCGATCTAACGTGCGCTTTTATGAAAAAGAGAAACTAATTACTCCGGCAAGAAATGAAAGCAATGGTTACAGAGATTATTCTGAAAGCGACGTAGAGGATATAAAAAAGATCGCATATCTTAGAACCCTGGGAATTTCCATTGAGGATATACGAAATGTTATATCGGAAAAGACAACATTGCGCGAAGTGATTCAGAAGCAAAATGATATGCTGAAAAGTCAGATTACAGATTTGAACAGAGCAAAAATCCTGTGTGAAAAAATGCTCGACGCAGAAAAGATGACGTATAGTGATTTGAACGTAGAACAGTATGTGACAGAATTAGAGGATTATTGGAATGAAAATAAACCTGTTTTCAAATTGGATTCCGTTAGCTTTTTGTATATATGGGGAAGCTTTATCACATGGACGGTCATTGCGGCACTCTGCTTATTAACCGCTTTATTGTTTTATACAAAGCTGCCGCCGGAAATTCCTGTACAGTGGAGCAATGGGCGGGCCTCTTCCTTGGCAGACAAGAAATTTATTTTTGCTTATCCGGCAGCGTGTTTTGTGATCCGTTATTTGCTTAGACCATTTATTTACGCAAAATTACAGATGAACAACCATTATGGAGAAATCATAACAGAATATTTGACTAACTATATGTGTTTCGTTGCTTTATCTGCTGAGGCTTTTTCTATCCTTTTTATTTATGGTGTGGTAAAAAATATTGTGACAGTTCTTTTGGTAGATACAGTTGTGTTAATTGGTCTGTTAATAGCTGGTCTCATTAAGATGAGTTTGTCAGGGCAGCGCCGCTTCTCTTTATAGGGGCAATTGTTGGGATTTTCTTGATGCGGAAGAAGGTATGAAACAGCATCTTATTGCTTTGAAAAAAACATATCCGGATTATACCATGAAGATTGTTCGTCAATATGCAGCGGACCCTTATGTTATTTCGGAATTTATAATGAGAGGTACGCATAAAGGAGATTTTCTTGGAATAACACCCACAAATAAGGTTTTGGAAATTACAGGGGTCAATATTGATAAGATCATAGATGGAAGAATTGCTGAACATAGCGGAGCTGCAAATACTTTTGAAACTTTTTGGGAACAGCATTTGATTAAACCTGTATAGATAATGGAAAAATAATTGCTGCGTTCATTGTCATATATGAATGTTCTCTGAAAAATGAAAACAGAAGATGCCTGGGGATGTGTCTTTGCCTTTTGTTTTATTTTAAATGTTATTTAGCCCCCTATTTCGCGTTATGAAAAACTGCCCAAATTGCCAATAGATTCATATAGTATAAAGGAATATAAAAAATGGCGGGCGTACACAAATATGGAAAATTATATCTCAACATCATTGGAAACAACTTGTTTTTTGGAAGAATTATGAAGGAGCATGCATTATTTTTACAGGCGGCTTTTCCGGCAGGGGATGTGGGATACAGAAACAAGGCGGATTGCTACCGCGGCAAATTTGAAAAAGTATTGGGGCAGACAGTTTGCCTTGCAGATGGAAGAGTAGGGGAAGACGTATTGTGTTCCGGAGAAGTGTTTACAGAATTTACAGTGATGGCGGAACAGCAGACAGGAAGGCTTACAAAAATTCCTGTTGATTTCCGAATCACACAGGCAGAGAAAAGGCTGGGAGCAGGGGAAGAACAATATACGGACAAAAGAATGTTAAGCCGGATAGGACAGTTGAATGAGTATGTGATGCACTTGCTGGATGGATTGATTTTGTTTAAAGAGCAGATATTACAGGAGGTTATTTCCTGCAGATTGTATACGGCGAATTATCCGCTGCTGATCGAACATATCATCCGGGAAGCAAAATTATATCAGAAGAGCATAGAAATGCTGGAAAAAGGAATTTGTCCGTCAGCAGAAAATCTTATGGAGACAGAGCTGTTCTAGAATCAGATCATGATGGAACATGCGCTGTTTATTCGAGGATTACTTGATCCAACAGAGTGTGAACTTGTGGAAACGGCAAATGCGTTTGCGGGAGATTACTGCCGGCTGCTGGAGGAGGCAAAGCGGCAGGACTGCAGAGCCAGGGATGAAATGACAAAGATAACACTGGAAACTACAGAAAAGTACCGCGATTTTAAAGCGGCAGGTACAAAAGGGATTACCCAATGTAATATACGTTCTGTCATTCTTCCTTTGCTGGCGGATCATGTACTTCGGGAAGCAAACCACTATCTCAGGCTCTTGAAACAGGGATAAGATAGGCACAAATCGCAGTACCGAAGGAAGTATAGCAGAAAAGAATTGCATTACCCGAAAGAGTCCGGGAGAAAGGAAAAAACCAATTATTGTTCTAATAGGATTGGATTATAAAAGAATCAGATGGTGGAATATAAAATCGACGATAAAGAATTAAGTGCTGTAACATTCCTTTCCTTTGTTCAAAGGATATGGCCGGGAAACTATGATTGCGAAAAAACCAAGGAAGCATTAGTAAAGACGATCAATATAACGGCATATGATAAGCAGGAACTGGTAGGATGCCTGCGGATTCTCTCTGACGGATGCTATTTTGGGACCATTACAGAACTCCTTGTTTTGCCGGAATACCAGAATCAAGGGATTGGCAGCAGGCTGCTTCAGCTTGCTAAGGAGAATACTCCAACAATACTGTATTTTGGTGCGCAGCCGGAGGCGGAAAAATTTTACGAAAAAAATGGATGCCAAAAAAGTTTACAGTCTTATGTTATAAATCCAGATCAAAACTAAGGCTGTGTAAGATTTAAGCGGAAAGAACTGCAGCCGGATCAGAGAAGTCCCTGCTTTATACTGCGCGAAGCAGTGAGCGGGGGCTGCCTTTGAAAGGATACCGGCCCTTTCTGAGAAGCCGCGAAGAGGCTATCCGGTTATGAGAATGGCAGAGCGGAAGCGTGTTTTGTGGTGATTGGGAATATCCGCTTGGTTAATTTTAAGTGGCAGCGAATATGTTTTTGCGCAGCTTTTTATAAGGAAAATCTTGAAACAGATAAGGGGAACGAGGAGAGCAAATTTGTATCGGTACAGGCTGGCATAGAAATGGAAAAATTGAAAGCGCAGTGCAGCGGAAAGAAACAAGGAATTGGAAAAATATGGTTGAAAAATTACGCTTTAGCAAAGAAATATTATGAACAGCATGGCGATCTTAATGTACCGGGCAAGACGAAATTATCCAGATGGCTGTCAGAGCAGAGATATGCCAAAAAGGGAAAAAGAGGAGGACTTTCTCCTGAAAAAATTGCTCTTCTGGAAGAAATCGGAATGATCTGGGAAAGCCAAAGAAATCTTACCTGGATGTGGTATTACGAACATGCCCGGAGATACTATGAAACCCATGGAATTTTGAACGTTGGCTGCAATTATGTCGATGCTGACGGATGCAGATTAGGCCAGTGGCTGACACGGCAGAGAAAGGCGTACCGTTTGAAACGATCCGGAGCAGAAAGAAAAAAACACCAGCCAATGATTACAGACAGGGAGGAAAAATTGCTGGAAGAACTGGGAGTTCAGTGGGATCTGACCTGGCTGGGCAGGTATGTATCTGTTCCGGAGATTGCTGTGTTTTACTATCTAAGGCGTTATTATCCGGATACGATTAAACTGTCATCAGGGGATTTTCTGAAGTGCGAAATAGATGTGTATGTTCCCTCCTTGAAAGTCGGAATTGAGTATGATGGAGTGGCCTGGCACAAAGGGAAAAAGGAACGTGATGAACGAAAAGGAATACTCTGCAGGAAACACGGCATCCGATTGATGTAGGACGGATTTTGCGGACATTCAAAATAAAAAAGAATGTGGAGGTAA
>CALIZJ010000241.1 GCA_938028845.1 uncultured Blautia sp. | reverse complement strand
AGGTCATGGAATCCAGCCCCCATCGTATTCCGGCGATCTTTCATATGGAGGGGCTGTGCGGCGCCTATCTTCAAGGAGCAGCCAGCTTTCCCAGCGGTATCGGCCGGGGCTCCTCCTGGGATCCGGAGCTTGAAAAAGAGGTTGGACGGATCGTAGGAGAGCAGGAACGGGCTGTCGGGATCACCCATACCCTGGCACCGGTGCTGGATATCAGCCGGGATTCCCGGATGGGAAGACAGGGGGAGACCTATGGGGAGGATCCTGCTCTGGCGGCGGCTATGGGAAGCGCCTATGTAAAGGGGCTTCAGGGAGAAAGCACGGACGGAAGAAAAAGCGAGGGCGTGGCCAAGCATTTTCTTGGTTTTCATGCCGGCGAGGCAGGGATCCACGGCGCCCACTGTGAGATTTCGCCCAAGCTTCTCCGGGAGGTATACGCAAAGCCCTTCCAGGCGGCCATTACAGAATCCGGCCTTAAGGGGATCATGCCCTGCTACTGTTCCCTGAACGGAGAACCGGTTTCGGCCTCTTATGGGATCATGACAAAGCTTCTTCGTGAGGAGATGGGATTTCAGGGCATGTGTGCTTCGGACTATTGTGCGGTAAACAATATTTTCGAGGTACAGCATGTATGTGAAAGCCGGACAGAAGCGGGTCTTCGCTCCATGGCTGCCGGAATGGACGTGGAGATGCATTTGAAACAATGCTTTAACCAGGAATTGATGGAATGGTTCCGGGAGGGAAAGGCAGACATCCGGATCCTTGACCAGGCAGTGCTGCGGGTGCTGGAGGCAAAATTCCGGATGGGTCTGTTTGAACATCCTTATGCTATGGACACGGAAGCGGTTCAGAAGCTTTTTGACAAAGAAGAAAACCAGAGGATCATGGAAAAGACCGCTTTGGAATCCCTGGTGCTTTTGAAAAATGACGGGACGCTGCCTATTGATAAAAAAGTGAAACGGATCGCGGTGATCGGATACCATGCCGGCACCGGACGGATCAACTTCGGGGGCTATACCCATTTCAGCATGGCGGAGGGAGACCTGGCGGCCCGGACCAGTATGGCCGGCCTGGCCGGAAAGGACGGAAAAAAAGCGGAAATGGAAACCATTCCCGGTACCCAGATCCAGCAGGACGCGCCTAAGTTTGAAGAGGTATTAAAACGGCAGAAGCCTCAGGTAAAAAGCCTGTATGAGCAGCTTTGCCAGGCGCTGCCGGATACAGAAGTGACCTATTCTTTCGGCTATCACTTTGCGGGAACGGACGAATCCCATTTTGAAGAAGCCCTTAAAGCGGCAGAAAAAGCAGATGTGGTGATCGTGACCCTGGGCGGAAAGCATGGGACGAGTTCTATCGCCTCTATGGGAGAGGGCATCGATGCTGTGGATATCAATCTGCCGCCTTGCCAGGAGCGTTTCCTGGAGAAGCTGGCAAAGCTTCATAAGCCCACGGTGGGCGTACATTTCAATGGGCGTCCCATTTCTTCTGACATGGCCGGCCGCTGTCTGAATGCGATCCTGGAGGCATGGAATCCTGCGGAGAAAGGTTCGGAAGCGATCGTGGCGGTCCTTGTGGGAGACTATAACCCCGGCGGGAAGATGCCGGTGAGCACCGCACGGTGCGCAGGACAGATCCCGGTCTATTATAACCATCCTTACGGTTCCTCCACCCATCAGGGGGAGAGCATCGGATTTGTCAACTATGTGGACATGCCCCATGCATCCCGGTATTGCTTTGGACACGGGCTGTCCTATACGGCCTTTGCCTACGAAAATCTGGTTTTAAGCGGGAAGGAAATCCCGGCAGAAGGAAGACTGGAAATCTCTCTGGATGTGCGTAATACCGGAGACCGAAAAGGAGACGAGGTAGTGCAGTTATATATCCGCGACCGGTACGCCTCCATGACCAGACCGAACATGGAACTGGCCGGCTTTTTAAGAGTCACCCTTCTTCCGGGGGAAAAGAAAAGGCTCCGCTTTACTTTGCCCATGAGCCAGCTTGCTTTTCTGGACGGGGAGATGCGCTGGAAGGTGGAGGGCGGCAGTATGGATGTTCTGGTGGGAAGCTCTTCGGAGGATATCCGGCTTACAGACAGCTTTTTGATAACCGGGGATGCTTATATAGACGGAAAAAACAGAGGATTTTATGCAGGAGGTACCTATGCGTCAGTATGAGATGCTTGAATTGGAATGGAAGGGAGCAAAACCGGAAGGCTCCTGGGTAGATATCGATCTTGCAGGGGAGTTTTCCTGCGATGGGATCATCACAAAGGTGAAAGGCTTTTACGGGGGAGATGGGATTTATAAGATCCGTTTCCTTCCGGAAAGATCCGGCCATTATACCTGGAGAATCAAAGGGATTATTGAAGAGGAAGGGGAAGCCTTCTGCGAAAAGGCGGCTCCGGCGGAAGAGGGTTCGGGAAAAGCTGCTTTTGAGGGAACCGGGCATGGTATGGTGAGGACCCGGGGGATGCATTTTGTTTATGAGGATGGAAGCAGGTATACGCCTGTGGGGACAACGGTCTACGCCCTGGCACATCAGCCCCGGCCCCTCATTGAGCAGTCGATGGAGACTCTGTCCCGGTCGCCTTACAATAAGCTTCGCTGGTGTGTCTTCCCTAAGAGCTTTCCCTATAATGAGAACGAACCGGATTTCTATCCTTTTGAAAAGAAGGAGGATGGAAGCTGGGATGTACATAGGCCTTCCATGGCCTTCTGGGAGCATTTTGAAGGTATTTTAAGACGTCTTGAGGATATGGGGATCCAGTCGGATATTATTTTGTTCCATCCTTATGACCGGTGGGGCTTTTGTGAATTTTCCATGGAAGAAAATCTGGTCTATCTGGACTATGTGCTGCGCCGGCTTTCTGCCTTTCCCTCTGTCTGGTGGAGCATGGCCAATGAGTACGATATGCTGATGAAGAGGGGAATGGAAGACTGGTATGAGATGGAAGAATTTATCGCGGCCAATGATCCTTATCATCATCT
>CALIZJ010000240.1 GCA_938028845.1 uncultured Blautia sp. | reverse complement strand
TTCTTTTCAGCCAGTCTCCAATTACACGCTCGCTTCTTCCCCGTTCCGGCTTTACCCAGTCTGAGTACACCCTGGCAGTATCATAGAGATTTCCTCCCGCCTCGTAGTAAGCGTCAAACAAAGCGTCTGCCTGCGTATTGTCCCATTTCAGCCCTGCGTTTACACAGCCCAGCCCTAAGGGTGCCAGCTTTAAGTCTGTCTCTGGAATCTGAATCTTATTCATCTGTATCCTCCCACATTTTTCATTCGTTTTCCTGTGTTCCCATGATAAACTTTTCTCCGGTTATTTTCAAGTACTTACCAGGAAAGCACCCCTGTTTTTTCCGCTTCCTCATACTTGCTGATTTTATAATTCAGCCTTTTCAACGTCTCTTCCATCTCTTTCATCTTTGTTACCAGCTTTTCTCTTTCGTCCTCTAAAAGTTCCTTTCTCGCGGTAATCGTCGCGTCTCCCTCCTGAGTCAAGGTGCAGTATTCAATCAGGCTCTCAATAGAGACTCCTGCACTGCGCATGCATTTTGCCAGCTCTATCCACCCACAGGATTCCTCCGTATAATTACGTATGCCGCTTTTCGTCCTTTCCACTGCCGGAATCAGTCCGATCCTTTCATAATAGCGCAGGGTATCCGGCGTGATATCATATTTTTTGCTTACCTCAGCGATGGTCATTTTCTTTTCCTCCTTGGCTCACTCTTTCCAAAATATTCTCTGCTGCTATTTTAACCCCTAAAGCCCACTCCAGGTCAAGAAGAAAATCATCTTGTTAATTTTTCCCTGTTAGGCCTGCTAAAAATGGCTTATTTCCACCTAATCTTAGCCATTTTGCACAAATGTTTGCAAAATCTGATATTTTCTTGTATAATAATTACAGTTTATTCCAAAAAACTAAGAATAAAAAGAAAGAGAAGTGATGACAATGGATTGGAGAACCATACTCAGAAGCAACATAACCACTGCCGCAGAATTAAAAGATGCCCTGCATCTGGATGAGCGGCAGGAAAAACGTCTCGAGGAAATATTAGAGCGATTTCCCATGAGCATCCCGAAATACTATCTGTCTTTGATCGACTGGGAACACTGCGAAGACGATCCCATTCGGAAAATGTGTATCCCTTCCATTGAAGAGACTGATCTGTCCGGCGCCTTTGACACCAGCGGCGAAGGAGACAATACAGTCATGGTAGGGCTGCAGCATAAATATCATGAAACTGCTCTGATCTTATCCACCCATGAATGTGCCATGTACTGCCGCCACTGTTTCCGCAAAAGGCTGGTGGGGGTATCCAGTGAAGAAACCACCGGCAATATCGATGAAATGGCAGCTTATGTGCGCAGCCATCCTGAGATCAATAACGTCCTGATCTCCGGCGGAGACGCTTTCTTAAACAGCAACCGTATCCTGGAATACTATCTGAAGACCTTTTCGGAAATCCCACATCTGGACCTTATCCGTTTCGGCACACGTACTCCCGTCGTACTGCCTATGAGGATCTATGAGGACCCCGAACTCATCGAACTGTTAGAGAAATACAATCAAAAGAAACAGATTTATGTGGTCACACAGTTTAACCATCCAAACGAGCTGACAGAAGAAGCCAAAAAAGCCATCCAGATACTTTTAAAAGCAGGTGTGATCGTTAAAAACCAGACAGTTCTCCTAAAGGGTGTAAACGATAGCGGCCCCGTGTTAGGAGGACTTTTAAAGAAACTGATCGCCTACGGAGTTGTTCCTTACTATATTTTCCAATGCCGGCCGGTAAGCGGAGTAAAAAATCAATTCCAGGTTCCCATAAGGAAAGGATACGAGATCGTAGAAGACGCCAAGCGTATCCAAAGCGGCCAGGGAAAATGCGTCCGCTATGTAATGTCTCATAAAACAGGAAAAATAGAAATCCTTGGACCCGGAAAAGACGGAGAAATGATCTTAAAATATCACCAGGCAAAAAATGACAGCGACATTGGAAGGCTTTTTTCTCTTCCTCTTTCCCCTACCCAGACCTGGCTGGACGACTGATCCTTCGCTGCCGATTGCAAATTAAACAGCAGCGCTTGTTCTGTTGAACCATGCTTGCCCGTAACCCCGCAGCAAGTGCGTGGTTCGTGTGTGACATGTAACCTTGTTCTCTCTTTTTACATAAAGGCGGAGTCCGCCCGGTATCATCTTACCGGGCAGACTCCGTTTACACATTCTGAATCGCCTATATCTAAATCTGTCTCCTCATATTCATATTTCGTTAGGATAGAGGGATTAAAGGGCCGCATAGCGGCTTTTCTCTTTTCATATTCTTCCTGAGAGATTTCTTCATAGGGAAGCAGCTCATAAAAGCTGTCATCATAGCTTAAAAAGGACAAAGCCACAATGTCATCCCAGTGATCCCATACCCAGTCTTCTACTTCCTCCCATTCATTATCCCTTACATGCACTGTTATGGAACAATTATGATCTACATAATGCTTCATAAACATCAGATAATTTTCCAGCTGCTGGATGGCTGTCACATCTGCCTTTACGATACCGGCCGGGGCCTTTACAGGGAATTCCACTACTTTTGTCACGGGATTTTCCGGATTCTGTCCTACTTCCGGAAATACCGGATACTCCAGGTCCTCGCATACCTTACACAAGGGGTCGGAAGCGCTGATCCTTACCCTGCGGATATAATAAGGCGCATGGGAATAGTGGACGCCGCTGGAGACGGAAGGAAGCAGGGAAAGTGTTCCCTCAGGCTTTACAGTCGTCACCAGAAGAGGTTTCTTTTCCCCAAGTCTTGCCGCAATCTTTTCTGCAGCTTCATGGGCTGCCCGGCGCAGTTTCTCCAAAAGTTCCGCCTGGTCTTCTCTTGACATAGAAGTGGCGTTTACCATATCCTGCCACCCGGTAAGTGAGCATCCTAAAAGGCGGTCTCTTTCCTGCACGGTATTCCATCTGTGGATTTCCAGCTCACGGCAGGTCATACGGTAGCCGGCTCTGGCAGAAAGCTTCTGTGCCTCCAAAAGAGCCTTTTCATCCAGTTGTCCGTCTTTTACAAACCCCATCACATTTAATGTGGTCAGATTACAGAGACCATGGCTGTCCAGGAGAATCTCTCCGCAGGGATTGCAGCCGTTAAAGTTGGGCCTGCGTTTTCTTCCTGCCTCTTCGTTTATCCATCCCGGTTCCCCTGAATACCTCATTTGCTGGATATGCCAGTGAAGCATTTCCCTGGTAGGCTTTTTTCTATAATAAATGGAATTGTTGCTCATCTGCCGGTGCGCAATGGACTTATCAATTTCCCATCTGCCGTTCACCTGACGGTAAAGCTGGTTCTTCGCCTCAATGCATGCCTTATCTTCCGCATCGATCAATCCGATCTCTGAGGTACGGCGCACGCCTCCGGATACCACATTTTCTCCTATGATATTGGCAATATCCAAAAGATCAATGGGTTTTAACCTTGTACGCTTAACGCCGTCCCTTGCCCCTGCTGCCCGGATCACTTTGTGGATCTTATCCAGCATGGTCATCATGGACTCATAGCCGCTTGCGGTACCGCCGAAGTTTTTCAGCCGTTCCCCCCGGGGACGGATAGAATCATAGATCACAACGATTTCTTTGATCTTTGCATATTCATTGTTAGTGAGGATCTCGAAATAATGTTCCAGCGCCTGGGCCCATCCCTCTTTGGAATCTCCTACAGAAATGGTCACACTGTCATCGGAAAAGGCAAGATCTGTAAATTCCAGGCGCTCATCTTTTGGTTTTCCGTCATATGCCTTGTGCAGGATTTTTACATCTGTACGGATTTTAGGAAGTTTTTTTGCATCCTCTTCCAGGACACGCACACCCACGCCGCTGCCTACCATTAAAAGATAGAACAGATCATGATAGGCGTGAAAATCGTC
>CALIZJ010000239.1 GCA_938028845.1 uncultured Blautia sp. | reverse complement strand
AAGAAAGGGGGAAAATACGATATGTGTAAAGCTATAGACGATATGATCCAGGATGGAAGAGAGGAAGGACGAAAAGAGGGACGAAAAGCCGGAATTGAAATCGGCAGAAAATCCGGTATCCAAGCGGGCAGAAATACGCTCAATATTCTGTTTCAAAAGCTCATACAAGATAACCGCCAGGATGAACTCCTCCGGTCAATCCATGATCCTGGACTTCAGATGAAGCTGCTGAAAGAATATTCCCTAGAAATATAGAATTGAAAAGGTCTTTTCGGACCATATACCGGAATATCCAACAGCGGCATATATACTTAATGCTTGTTCAAAATGAAAATAGCCGCCTGCTGTTCATACGGCAGGCGGCAAACCTAAATACGCCCAGATACACTGGCATTTCCCCTTTTTGGCCTATATAAAGGGATCTTTTTTTTCTTTTACTGCTTTTCACACCATCTCGCGATCTCCCCAATCAGTTCCAGAGGAATTGGCTTATTATACGGAAACTGTATGGCTCCTTTGCTTGTTTTATAATCTTTTAATCTGTCTGCAAAATTTTCCACTGCCGCAGGCCCAGGATACAGGCCAATATGCTTTTTAAAAGCGGCAAATTGTATGAGATTGCGTTTCTTCCAGTAAGTAGGCATACTCCAGGATATTTTTTCCGTCGTATCCGGTATTGCAGATTGAATTGCTTTATTTACCTGCTGCAGGTAAGGCCGTACCTCTTCCGGCTGGCGTTCTATATATTCCTGAATGGTTTTCGGTGCTTCGCCGCAATAATGATCTTGATCTGTGTTTTTAAATGTACGGCCGCATTTTGGACATTTCCACATAACATTCCCTCGCTCATAAAATCATTTATTAACTTCGTATACTCTTCTTAAAAAATCCCCTGTATATCTGCTTCTTTCCATCCTGATTAAGTATGATTCAAATTTGTTAAACAACACCACCCATCCATACATCAGGATTTTTCATTTTCAAGCAGCCCATACAGCTCATACATAGAAAGAATATTTTGATACATCATCTTTCGCCCCATAAGCTGCTGGTAAGTAGCAGATTTTACTCTGCCTTTTGCCTTCAGATCCTCCATTTTTACAAGGATATCTTCATATTCTTTCTGTACAGCTTTCAGCATTTTTTCAAATGCTTCCAAACGATTCTTCTCTTCCATATATTCTCACCTCTTTCTGGTATCTACTGGGCTTCTTCCTCTTCCACCTTTTCAAAACGATACTTCTGCCCTATCTCCGGATATTTTTCCCTGTCCACTTTGCCCATAAACATATCATAGGGACGTGCAAAAATTTTAAAAGGAGCATATAATGCCTGATAAACCACAAGCTTCTCTTCTGTCTCTGTATGCACTGCAATCCCCAGCACCTTATACAAATATTCTGTAGTTTCCGGCGCCGCCCACTCCCGTTTAAAGTGCCTCACAATGTCTCCTGCCCGGATATCTCTGCTCTGTGTCTTTTCATACTCAATTTTCGATCTGTTTTCGTCTAATTGGGAAAATTTTCCCTCTTCTTTCGATACAGATTCCCTCTCACCCTCTGTTTCTGCTAAAGGAACTCCTTTCTTATTTGCCTCTTCCTCCTTCGTTTCTGATGCAAGCTCTACATATTCCTCCCGGTCAAGAGATACAGGAATTCCCGTTTTTCCTAAAATATGCACGCCGCCATACCAGGTACCTTCAATCTCAAAAACATCCCCAATTCCATATTCTGGATTATACTCATCGTTTTTCTTTACGATCCTGATCTTTCCCATTATTCTTCCTGCTCCTTCTCTGCTTATCTTCATCTGTTTTTCTAAACCGCTGTAAATATGCTTTTTCGTTTATCCTATACAGCAAACACGCCCTCATCTTTTAAAACCTTCGACATTTTCTCTGAGTGTTTGTAATATTTTATATTTTACACTATTGTTTGTCAATTAATAAGCGTAATAATCAAAACCAACAAAAACCCCCAGAAGAACCTCTGCCAAACTAAGCCAAGGCCCCTCTGGGGATCTTTTCATCTCTGCTATTTACTTTTACTTATGAAACACTCTTCTTCCGCGCCATTACCACACTCTGGATGATCAAAAACAGACAAAGCATAGCTGCAATGGTAATTCCAGTCCACCATGCCTGGTCAAGGCCGACGGATGAAACGATATTCTGTATGGTGCTTAAGGAAAGCACACCAAAGAAGGTTCCAATAATATTTCCCACACCGCCGGTCAAAAGCGTTCCGCCGATAATCGAGGAAGCAATGGCGTTCATCTCCATTCCGCTTGCATGTGACGCCGATCCGGAACCTACATGCAGGAAATACACAAATCCGGCGATACCAGCCAGAAGGCCGCACAAAAGCTGCGCCATAAATCTCTGTCTCTTTACATTGATACCCAGCATCAGGGCGCTCTGGCGGCTTCCGCCTACCGCGTAAAATCCACGGCCGAATTTCGTCCATCTAAGTACGAAAAACAAAACAATTACTACAAGGATCGCCACGATCACACCGATCTCCACATAGGCATTTACATATTTTCCAAGCTTATTTACAGAACCCATGCCAGGAACGTTGATACGGGTCATCTTTAAGGCTACAAAATCCTCGTTTGCCACATTAAACGGATTCGTATGTACAATCGTGGTCATACCTCTTGCAAAGAACATTCCCGCCAAAGTTACAATAAACGGCTGAATATCCAGATAAGCAACTAAAAATCCCTGTACCAGACCAAATGCCAGGCCAATGGCAAGTGCGATAAGCGCTGCTACCGCTACATTTCCGTCATGATAATCCAGATAAACTGCACAGCACATACTTACCAAAGCCACCACGCCGCCTACAGAAATATCAATCCCTCCGGTAATCATGACAAGGCTGAGCCCGCAGGAGGTAATGATAAGAGCCGCATTTGCATTTAAAATATTAAAGAATGTCTGAGGCTTTAAAAATCCTTCCCCCAGAAATACTACCGCTCCGATGTACATTGCAAAGAAAATCACGATAGTGATGGTAAGCAGCAAATTCGTATCGGAAATATTTTTCCACTTTGAAACTTTCCCCTGTTTTTCTGCTGATGTTTTTGCCATATTAACCGACCTCCTTTGCCTGCGGTCTTAATTTCTTCCCAAGGGAAGTAAGTTTTTCTCTTGTGATAGGAGCACTTAATACTACCAGCACAATGACAACCACCGCTTTATAGGCTGACAGCGCATCAGACTGAACATTAAACTTATACAATGTCGTGGTCAGCATCTGTATTACATAAGCTCCAAGGATAGAAGCCGGCATGTTAAATTTACCGCCGCTTAAGGCGTTTCCGCCTAAAGCCACTGCAAGGATGGCGTCCATCTCAATATCCTTGGCGATAACCGAATAGTTAATGGAAGAAAGACGGCTTACCTTGATAAGAGCTGCTACCGCCACACACAGTCCCAGAATCACAAAGGTCAGGAACTTGATAAACTTAGGATTCAAACCATTCAGCCTGGAAGAGCTCTCGTTAATACCTACAGACTGGGTATAAAGTCCTAAAGTCGTAAAACGCAGTACAAGGGCAATCACGATCATACAGATCACCGCGATAAAAAACGGTGTAGGAATGGGAATTCCCGGAATAAATCCGCCGAAATAGCCAAACGTAGGATCGCTGACAATGGGAAGTTCATTATTATTGATCCATGCAGCGATTGAACGTCCTGCGGTAAAAAGGATCAGGGTCGCTACCATGGGCTGTATTTTAAAATACGCCACCAGCACACCGTTAAAAGCTCCAAAAAGCATAGAAACCACACAGGCGATTAAGAAAGCAACAATAATAGGCGCCTGAAGCTCCTCTGATCTGGAATCCGAACCGCACAGAACACGAAGGATTACTGAGCCGGCGATCGCAATGGTAGCACCCACACTGATATCCTGTCCGCCTGTGGCAGCCGTCACCAAAGTCATTCCTATAGCAAGGATGGCAAGCTCTGAACCAGAGTCTAAGATCGTCATAAGATATCCGGAAAGAACCGGATCGCCTGCACTGTTATATCCCAGGGTGATCTTAAAGAAAGATGGATCTGCAATCAGGTTAAACACCGCCAGGATCAGCAGCGCTGCTATTGGGATAAAAATCTGCTTGTGCGCCAGCCTGGAAAGAAATCCGGCTGCACCTGTTTGTTTTGTTTTCTGCATTATTCTTTGTCACCTCCGGCAATTGTACCCATGATCTTATTCTGGGTCAGCTCGCTGCCCGAAAGCTCTCCTACCACTCTGCGGTCCCTCATAACGATCAGCCGTGAACAGGTACGGAGCATCTCGTCTGTTTCTGAAGAAATAAACGTTATGCTCATGCCCTCAGAAGCAAGCTTCAGCACTAATTTCTGTATTTCTATCTTTGTTCCCACATCAATTCCTCGTGTAGGTTCATCCAATATCAAGTATTCCGGATGGGTGAGCAGCCAACGACCTAAGATAACCTTCTGCTGATTTCCTCCGGAAAGAGATTTGATCGGCGTCTCTGCCGAAGCCGTCTTGATATCCAGAAGTTTAATATATTCATCTGCAAATTTGTTTGCCTCTGCCTTTGAAATAGGATGGAAAAAGCCTCTAAGTACCTGTAAAGCCAGTATCAGATTTTCTCTTACAGAAAGGTCTCCTACGATACCATCCACTTTACGGTCCTCCGGAAGGTAGGCAATCCCATTTTTCATAGCATCGATAGGCTTTGTGATCTTAACCGGTTTTCCATTCTTTTTCACAGTTCCGGCGATCACATGGTCCGCGCCGAATATTGCACGTACACATTCGCTTCGTCCAGAACCAAGAAGTCCTGTAAAGCCGTTGACCTCCCCTTTCCTAATGTAAAAGTCAAAGGGTTTGATTCCAGCACTACTCTGCAGTCCATTTGCCTCAAATACAGGAACCGAATTGCCGTCCTCATGGTATACCAGACTCTCGTCGCGGATGTCTGACATATCATCCAGCTCTTTGCCGAGCATTTTAGATACAAGCTGTACTCTTGGAAGATCTTTGATCTCGTATTCCCCTACCAGCTTTCCATCCCGAAGGACTGTAATCTTGTCGCATACTTCGTATACCTGATCCAAAAAGTGAGTTACAAAGATAATTCCTACTCCCTTAGCTTTCAAATCACGCATCAGGCCAAAAAGCTTTTCTACTTCGCTCTCATCCAGAGAAGACGTAGGCTCGTCAAGGATTAGGACTTTACAGTCCATATCCACAGCCCGTGCGATGGCAACCATCTGCTGAATGGCAATGGAACAGCTTGATAACTGCTGCGCCGCTTTTGCCGGGATTCCCAGGGACTTTAAGATCCGGTCCGCCTCCCGGTTCATTTTCTTCCAGTTCTGTATGCCCCCTTTTCCCCTTCCGATATACATATTCTCAGCAACCGAAAGATTGGGACATAATGTGATTTCCTGATACACCGTGCTGATTCCCAGATTTTGTGCATCCTGAGGGGAACGGATCACTGCCGCTTTATCCAATCCCTTTAAAAAGATTTCTCCCTCATCTTTTTCGTAGACTCCCGTTAATACCTTGATCAACGTAGATTTTCCAGCGCCGTTTTCACCCATCAGCGCATGGATCTCGCCCTCACACAGAGTAAAATCCACGTTTTGTAAGGCACGTACTCCGGGAAAGCTTTTGGATATATTTCTCATTTCCAATACAGATTTATCTTTCACCAGCGTATTCACTCCTTAACTTTTCTTGAAAAAGGCGGCGCAAGCGTACTAACCTTTCCGCTGCGCCGCGTTTTGAAAATCCCTTATACTTTATTCGGAAATCTTTCCCTCCGCCATATTCCCAGCTTTCATAGAATATAGCTCTGCTTTGTTCCTTTTTTAGATTCCGTAGGTATCTACGTCTTCCTGAGTGATTGTTGCAGCGTCAAATCCTTTTTCGTCAAGGATAATAACTTTTTCTTCTACTTCTCCACCGCTCTCGATCGTCTTAATAACTTCGTCGATGTAGGAAGCCTGGAAAGGATTGCACTGTCCATCGTAGTTCCAGTTTCCTGCAAGAAGCTCTTCTAATGCCCATTTATTGCAGTCAAAGCCCATGATGATCACATCGCCGTCAACGCCGTGGGAAATGTTTGCTTTGTCAAGTGCAGCTACCGCACCTTTTGCCATATCGTCGTTTTCTGCGTAGATTACGTTAAATTCTTCGCCGGAATCGATTACGGACTGTACGATCTGCTGTGCTTTTTCTGCGTTCCACTCTGCGGTCTGCTGTGTTACGATATTCCAGTTATCATTTTCTTCTACTGCTGCGTCAAGAGCGCCTGTACGTCCTTTCTGTGCAGCGGAACCCATAACGCCCTGGATATGGATGATGTTGTAAGTATCCAGTCCCTGATCAGCAAGCCAGTTTACTGCTGTCTGGCCTTCCAGATCCATGTCGGATACGATAGATGCTTCGTAAAGACTTTCGTCTGCATCGATGGTACGGTCAAAAAGAATTACACGGATACCTGCATCCTGTGCGTCCTGAAGTACGGAATCCCAGCCTGCTGTATCAGCAGCGGAGAGAAGCAGGTAATCTACTTCGTCCTGGATAAACTTCTGAGCTGCATTGATCTGCTCATCGTTTTTAAGGCTGTATGCGAAAGAAGCTTCATAACCGTTTTCTTCGGTGAACATCTCTTTCATATCTTTGTCGTTTGCGGTACGATATCCTGACTCGTTCGGGTCGTTATTGATGATGCCGACTTTGATCAGATCGTCTTCTGCATAAACTGTGGATACGCTTCCCATAAGACCTGCTACCATTGTGGATGCGATTAATACGGACACTAATTTTTTCTTCATTTTGTTTCCTCCCTTTGAAAACTTTTTCTTTACTTTGGGATTTCCTCTCCCGATGACTTAATCTTATCAGCACCCGCCTATTTATTCAATCTCAAAACCCCTGTGTTTTCGCGGTTTGTTAATCATTTACAATATAACTTTTACATGATAAAATACATTTTAAATACAACTTTAAAAACAAGTATGTTTTTTTACGGATGAAATGGGATAATTTATGGTTTCGCCCTTTTTCTACAGCCAAAAGGGCACTTTTATCGCCATATTCCGTTTGTGCAACCTTTTAAAATATCAGACAAAACTAGGATATTCTATGATGGTTTTGGATTTTTTACAGTCAAAAGAAAAGATATCCTTAAAAAATCTAAGATTTTTCCACTTAGAATTTCTACTGTCAGGGAGGAAATTTACATGGCGATCAAATATAAATGGCTTGTGGGCATCCTAAAAGAATTGATAGAAAAAGATATGGCAAAAGAAATCCATAAGCTTCCAACAGAAGCAGAACTGTGCAGAAAATACAAAGTCAGCCGCCAGACAGTCCGCCTTTCCCTGTCTGTCTTAGAGCAGGAAGGGCTGATCCTTAAAAAGAAAGGGAGCGGCTCTTATATTACAGGACTCTCCACAGATCCCACCCGCAATCAGATCGGTATTCTCATATCCGACGAACAGGAGTACATCTACCCGGCTCTGCTTAACGACATCCACCAGGTATTTGCCCAGTCTGGTTTTACAGAAAAAATCTTTGTCACAGATAACCGCCACCAGACTGAACGGGAAATCCTATGTACACTTTTAAAAAATCCTCCTCGGGGTATTCTCGTAGAAGGCTGCAAAAGTGCGCTTCCCAATCCTAACCTCAGCCTTTACCAAAGTCTTATGAAAAAGGGAACTTCCGTAGTATTCCTGCACAACTATTATCCTTCCCTTATGCCAAGCACCTATGTCAAAGACGACAACCTGTCCGGAAGCGCCCTTTTAGTCCGCCACCTTGCCCTACAGGGGCACAAGAACATCGGAGGCATTTTTAAATGGGATGACCTGCAGGGGATTGAACGGTTCCAGGGATTTACAGAAGCCATGAAAGACTGCGGTCTTGAAGTTTTCGATGAATGGGTCGGCTGGTACGGTTCCCGGGAACTGGACAGCCTCTTAAAACAGGGAAATACAGATTTTTTAAAAAGATTCATCCGCGACTCCTTAAAGGTTTGTACCGCAGTAGTATGCTATAACGATGTAGCTGCCTACTATCTCCAAAGAGAACTTAGAAATGCTGGCTATCGTCTTCCGGAAGACATGGCTGTAACTGCTTTTGACAATACCTACTTAAGTACGGCCGACACTCTGGGCATCACTACGCTTTCCCACATTCCCCATGAAATGGGAGAAAAAGCTGCACACACTCTCCTTAATAAACTAAAAGGACTCCCTGCATCCTCGCAGGAAGTCCCCTGGCAGTTAACTCCAAAAGCCAGCACACAGACAAAGCTGGTATAATATCCCTACAGCACTCTGAAAAAATACTTTAATTCTTTTTCCCGGAGCGGTACTCTCTGGGACTGCAGCCCTGAGTTTTCTTAAACACAAAGCTAAAGTAATGGGGATCTTTATACCCCACCTCCGCTGCAATCTCGCTGGTAGATTTGTCCGTTCCCCGAAGGAGTTTTTTTGCCTTTTCCATTCGCTTTCCGGTAACGTATTCAATAAAAGTTTTCTGCATATTCTGGCTGAAAATCGCGCTTAAGTAATTGGCACTTACATCCACCGCAGTAGCGGCGCTGTTTAAGGATAACGTATCTTTTGTATAATTTTCGTCAATATAATCCAGGACCTTCCGCAGCATTTTCCCGCTCTGGTAGCTGCTCTCTTTATCCCGTATACTAATGGCAGCCTGAAGCATATCCACAAAATAATCAAAAACCTCATCTGGTTTCATATGCATGTCACGGCTGCTGTTTTCAAGCCTTTCTTTATACTCCTCCTGGGTACTTCCTAAGGATTCTACATAAGCAGTGATCGTAAAACGGATATTTAACACCACGTAATCCCGAAACATCCTGGACTCTAAGGCATCCCGGATGTTATACAGATAAGATTCCACAAACTCGAGAATCTCCACGCTGCTTCCCCGGGAAAGAAAATCCCGTATGATTTCCGGATCCATCTTTGCAGAATCCACATTATCTATGCTCTTATCCTCCGGCGGCGCAAGATAATCCGCCAGGGTCGTTTCTGTAAGAATATGCAGATTCGGCATAAGAAAACGGGTGGCAAAATAATGATTCACTGTCTGGAAGCACTGAGGAAGGAGGCTTAAGCGCTCTACGGGCTTTCCAACGGCCACGTACCATTCCAGCTGTTCTTCCAGAAGAATACAGACACTTTTCATATGTTCCACACATCTTTGTGCCAGCTCATCCATCTGAGAAGGCTCTCCTTTAATCAGTACCCCATAGCTGTTTACGTTCCAGCGAAACAGAATGTACTGGGGATGCCTAAGATAATAGTGAAGGATCTCATCTTGTTTGCTCATAAAAACATTGATCCTTTCCTCAGACATAACGGATTCTTTTTCTTTCAGATAAAACAGAATGATGTTATAACAGGAAGCATTGATCTCTATGGAACGTCTTAGCGCCTCCTCATAAATCTCTTTAACCGAAAGCTTTCCTTCAAATACCCTTTCAAAGAAACGTCTGCGGGAAAGCTGTTCATATTCATGCATTTCATTCTGAAACTGTGTCTGGTAATCGCTTTGTTCCATTTCCTGTTCTATTTTTTCTTTCAGTTCAAGGAGAACTTTACGCAGCGTCATCCTGGTAATGGGTTTTAACAAATACTGCTCTACCCCCACTTCGATAGCCTGCCTTGCGTAGTCGAAATCATCATGGCCGCTGATAATGATGATCTTCATCTTAGGAAATTCCGCACTGACGATCTTGCTTAAAGACAAGCCGTCCATAAAGGGCATTTTTATATCCGTGATCAGCACATCCGGTCTTAGTTTCCTTATCTGGGGAAGAGCCATCTCCCCGTCTGCTGCCGCTCCTACAAAGGTAAATCCATACTGTTCCCAGGGGATTTTATCCCGAAGTCCCTCCCGGATCACCGTTTCATCTTCCACCAAAAAAACCTTTAACATTTTATCTGCCTGCACTCCTTTAATAAACTCTGTCGTCTATAAATTCACTTACATTCTCCTGGGTAAATACGTTTTCAGAGACATAATAGCATTTTTCTATTTCTTCTCCCTGTTCTATGGCCTGGATCACTTCTTCTATGTATTCTCCCTGTTCCGGGTTACATTCGATGTCCACATTGATGATACCTTCCTCCACCATTTCAAGGGCAGCCTTCACCGCGTCAAAAGAGATCATGATGATCTCTCCGTTTACCCCCGTAGTTTTTCCTGCTTCTTCTATGGCTTCCAGCGCCCCGAAGGTCATATCGTCATTTTGGGAAACCACCACGTCTATATCCGGATATTTCCCGAGCATGTTCTCCATGACTTCTTTTCCCTTCGCGGTAGTAAATTCCCCGTCCGCCTGTTCTAAGATATTCCAGTTTTCCTGATCTGCCGCTATAGATGCAAAGCCGTCTGTCCGCCCGATGGTGGAAGAGCCCCCTTCCGTTCCTTTTAATACAACGATATTGATCTCTTCCTCCTGCCTTCCTTCTTCTTCCAGATGGCTGACCAGCCACCGGCCGGCATTCTCTCCCTCTTTAAAAAAATCAGAGCCTACCCATGCGGTATAAAGAGAATCATCTTCCACCTTCACCGTACGGTCCATAAGGACCACTGGAATCTCTGCCTCTTTCGCTTCCTGCAAAACTGTATCCCAGCCTTCCTCTGTAACCGGAGAAAAGATAATATAATCCACCTGCTGGGATATAAAGCTCCGTATAGCTTTAATCTGGTTTTCCTGCTTCTGCCTTGCATTTTCAAAGTTCAGGAAATATCCGTTTTCTTTTGTAAAAACCTTTTGGATGGACGCTGTATTTGCTGTCCTCCACACAGATTCGCTGCCTAGCTGGGAAACGCCTACCACAATAAGGCTGTCATCTGCTGTCACAGCCGTCTCCTCCATCGGACTTTCCTCCGTCTTTCCACATCCAGCCATACACACGGAAAGACATACAAGTCCCATCATTCCAGCCAACCATTTTTTCATATACACCTTCATCTATCTCTGCTGCCCCTTCAACTTCAAATATAACCTTCTATTCATTTTCTTCTCCTGCTTTTATGGCAGGAATAACGATCTCAACGATGGTCCCTTTCCCCTTTTGGGAATCAATTTTCATACCGTACTCCGGACCAAAATACATATGGATCCGCTCGTTTACATTGGCAAGCCCAAATCCTTTTTCTGTTTCCTGACAGGGGCGCTGGATCTCTTTTCTAAGCTGCTCAAGCTCTTCCGCCTCCATACCCACGCCGTTGTCCCTAACTGTCAAGCGGATGATTTCGCCCTCTTTTTCCCCGTTTACATGGATATACCCTTTTGCACGTTTATATTTAATCCCATGATACAGTGCGTTCTCCACCAAAGGCTGCAGAGTCAGCTTTAAAATCTGGTATCCATATACACATTTATCAATCTGGATATCGTATTCTAAAATATCCCGGTACCGGACTTCCTGTATCTCCAGATAACTCCGAATGTGCCGTTCCTCTTCCTCTATGGAAATGAATTCTTTTCCTTTGCTGAGCACCATCCGGAAAAAGTCAGATAAAGTGACCACCATATTTACAGCCTGATCTGTTTCATTGCCTTCAATCAGCCAGACAATGGTATCCAGTGTATTATAAAGAAAATGAGGATTAATCTGTTCCTGTAAAAGACGAAGGTCTGTCTTTCGCAGCTTTTGCTCATCCTCTTTGATCTTGTCGATCAAAGACTGCATGTTTCCTGCCATATTATTAAAGCCCTGTGCCAGAACAGCAATCTCGTCTTTGGAACGCACACTTGCACGCACTGTAAAATCTCCTTTTGCCACCTGAGCCGTCACATGATAAAGCTCTTTAATCGGCCGGAGAATGCCGGATGTGATCACTACCGCCGCCACGATAACCGCCAGCACTGTTATTCCCGTAAGAATACTGCATATAATGATAAACTTGTTAATCTGCTCATTCAAGTTGTTGTTTACATTCTCCATGCTTTTGGTCTGATAGTATATGTAATACTGGATGTCGTCCTGGATCAGCTCTGTAAGAATGTATATATTATTGTCCAGCTTTTCAATATTTTCATCATACCGGCCGCCTGCCGCCACACTTTCCACAATATCATCCACCCTTTTTTCCAAAGTGTTGATATTTCTCAGCAGGCTTTCCAGCCACATTCTGCTCTCTTCCTCTGTGGTAATATCCATAAGTTCCGTAAATGCGCCGCGAAGTTCCTCGATCAAATTATAAGGATTTTTCAGTATCTCATCGTCCGAGATATTTTCAAAGGTCACATAACCAACTACAAGCTTATAAAGGCTCTCGTCCATTTCTTCTTTAAAATTCAGATTGTAATTATTTGCAACCGTCAGGTTCCTCACTATTTGATCGTAAGTATTGCTGTAGTCCGCCATGGAAAAAAGAAGATATACCACCGCAAGCAAAAAGGGCAGTGCTACCGAAGCAGCCAGCAGAAGGATTTTATTCCTGATAGAAAAGCGTATGTTATCGGTATTATAACTATTTTCGCTGATATTTTTCTTCTCCACTTCTTCTCCCCCAATGATACAAAAGCCCGGACGGAAACAAACCTCTTCCAGCCCAGGCATATCCGCAGATATCGTCTGTATTTTTTTAATAATTTTATCTATTGTAACATAACGCAGACAAATAGGCAATATTCACAGCAAATCCAGCTATTATCCAATATCCATATTGCAAATTTCTCCCCAAAAGCAAAAAGGACTGCAGACCCAGGTACAACCTGAAATCCATAGTCCTTCGTACTTTTTCTAAACTTTATTATTCTTTGTCTCTGTCCTTTTCTGTCTCTTTATCGGCTTCCTCGTCTTTATTTTCACTGGGGGCCTTTTTCATGACCGCCGCCTCTCCGATCATATGGTTTTCCACCTTCTTTACCTGGACTACCATATCCTCTGTCTCACAGGTAAACTCTTCGCCGTCAGCAGGAATTCTGCCGATAACATCACAGATATATCCGTTAAAAGTATCGTGGTCATCTAAAGGAAGCTCTATCTTAAGCGCCTCTGCCACATCGTCTAAAGAAGCGCCGCCCTGGATGATCCAGGTATTCTCTTCTATCTGTTCTATATCTTCCGGCTTCCATGGTTCTTCCCTCTCGCTTAGATCCCCTACAAGGGATTCCATCAGATCGTGAAGGGTAATAATGCCGCAAAGCCCGCCGTACTCATCCAGGATCACTGCAAAATAGGTACGGCTTTCCTTCATCTTACGGAAGAGGACATTTGCCTTCATTGTCTCAGGAATAAAGAAAGCCTGATCTGCCGCCTTGGCAAGAAGATATTCTCTGGATTTATTTTCCAGACGGAAATAGTCTTTCGTATCCAGCACTGCGATCACATCGTCCAGATCTTTTCCACAAATCGGATAGTAGGTATGGCGGTTGTCGTGGATCACCTTTGTCCATTCTTCCTCTGTATCATCCATGTAAAGGGCTACTACGTCCCTGCGGTGTGTACAGATCTCTTCTACAGAGATGTCGTCAAATTCAAATACGTTCTGGATGATCTCACTTTCCGTTTCCTGGATAATGCCCTGTTCGTTTCCTTCCATAAGAAGCATACGGATTTCTTCTTCAGAAACCTTATCGTCTTCTTCATCAGGATTCAGCCCCATAAGGCGCAGAATTCCATTGGTAGACATAGTTAAAAGCCATACAAGAGGCTTACATACCTTCGACACAGTATAAAGAAGACCTGACATGGCCAAAGCCATGGATTCTGCCTTTTTCATAGCAAGCCGCTTTGGCACCAGCTCACCGAATACCAGATTAAAATAGGACAGGATCAACGTAATCACCACGATACACACAGGATGCAGAACACTTGCCGGAACCGTCACTCCAACGCGGATCAGAAGATCCACAAGGGGATCTGCAAAGTTTTCCGCAGCAAACGCACTTTGGAGCAAGCCTGCCAAAGTAATCGCCACCTGGATCGTGGCTAAAAAGCGGGACGGCTGCTCTGTCAAAAAGCAAAGATGCTGTGCTCTTTTATCCCCATCGGCTGCCATTTTTTTCAGCTTTGCCTCGTTTGTAGAGATTACAGCAATTTCTGCGCTGGCGAAAATCGCATTTAAAAAAATCAAAATAATCAGCAGTATAATTGGTTGTATCATTTTACTCCTCCCAAAATGTGTTTTTTAAAGCGCAAAAGGCATAGCCTGTCTCCTCAGCTAGAAGGACAGACTACACCTTTAATTATTCATAACACTACATGGAGCAGTCATCTTATTTTTTTCTTGTAACCATCTACAATCGGCATCCGCACCGTCGTCCATGTAATAAATCACGTCCTTTCTGTATAACTGGTTTCTAAGATACCATATTTCCGGCAAAAAGTCAAATTTTCCGCAGGATTTCTTCTTTTATGGAATATACTTTTCATCTGCCTCCTGGTATGCCTTGAGCGTTTCCGGATTAAAGCAGACCATGGTTACTTCCTTAAGCACCTCTGCTTCTTTCAAAAAATCTTTGATTGTCTTCACTGCGATTTCCGCTGCTCTTTTTAAGGGAAAGTGATAGACCCCCGTGCTGATGGAGGGAAAAGCCATTGTCCTGCACCCATATTCCTCAGCCAGTTTCAGGCAGTTTTCGTAGCAGGATTTTAAAAGTTCCTCCTCATGATCCATTCCCCCTCGCCAAATAGGCCCTGGGGTGTGGATGACATACCGTGCCGGAAGGAGGTAGCCTTTGGTAATTTTCGCCTGTCCTGTAGGACAGCCGTTTAATTTCCGACACTCTTCCAACAGCTTGGAGCCTGCCGCTCTGTGAATAGCCCCGTCTACTCCTCCGCCCCCTAAAAGGGAGGTGTTTGCCGCATTTGCTATGGCGTCTACCGGATAAACAGTAATATCCCCTTGTTCAATCTTGAATGTTCCCATATTTTCTTCTCCTTCTTTTATAAATTTCTGTCTTTCCTTGCCGTTCTTTTGCTAGAATACCAGCAGATTTACAGCATATCCATCCCCAAATACAGGAAAATTGGTACACGATCACGCCGCGGCTGTTTCCTGGCAGCCCAGTATTTTCCCGCGAGGCACAGTGTCCGATAGGGATTTTTTTATCTGGAACTCCGCCGGTATTCCGCTACTGATTCATATATAAAAACAGAGTAAATTTTCCTTCCTCCATTTTAATTTCCAGCTCTCCTCCATACTTTTTTACAGATTTCTCTATGCTCAAAAGTCCGTATCCATGAAATTTTTCATCAGTCTTGGAGGTTTTTATTCTTCCCTCTTTATCCATGGAAGGTTCCTTTCCCGGGTTTTCCACCTTAAGTACAAAAATCCCCTTAGCAAGCCGGGCTTCCACACGGACGTACCGTTCTTTCTCCGGAAAAAGCACAGCGCTTTCTATGGCATTGTCCAGTGTGTTCCCCAGAATCGCGCAGATATCTGTTTTCTCCATGGAAAGAGCACAGGGAATATCTGCTTCCACATGAAAGGGGATATTCTTCTGCCGCATAATCCCTTCTTTTGCACTGAACACAATATTCACCGTCTCATCTGCGCAGTAGCGAACCGTCCTGTATGCCGCCGGATTTTCCAAAAGCTTTTTTATATAGACGTCCTTTTCTTTTTCCGGAAGGGAGAGCACGGTCTGTAAATGATTGGAAAGATCATGCTTCAGCCTTCTGACTTCAAAGTTTTGTTCCTGCAGGGCTTTATAATAATTTTCATTCATCCTTATTAAAGTTTGTTCTTCTTCCAGCTCTTTTTGTCTTGCAAGAACAGCCACTGTTCCCAAAAGTCCGGCAAAAGAAAAGAGCGCCAGCCCTAAAAGGGCCATATCCTTCACATCATTTCTGGTTTCACCATATTGGGACAAAAGCACCATGCACAGAACGATTCCTATAGGCGCCGCTGTAAGCAAAAGCAAGATTCCCCACAGAGAACGGGACAGTTCAAATTCTTTTTTCCGGGGAGAAAATTGTCTTGCCAGCAAATAAAGACCTATACTAAAGACCAGCCTCCACATCCCGCCGTATGAATGTTCCGATGTCAGGAAATTATCGATCAGGGCATTGTAGGTGAATACCGTACAGGAAATGATCAAACCGATGGTAATCCGTTTTAAGGGGCTTCCCTTGCATCCCAGATAAACCGCTGCCATAAAAAGCGCCATTGTAGGCGGCAGATTATCCAGATCTGCAAGATAGATGATCATTGCCCCTACAAGGCTGCTTCCCAGAATAAGGAAAAATTTTGCCAAAAGATTCTTTTTTATTTCTAAAAACAGCCCCACAGTCCGATAAATACAAAATGCGCCTACTATATACTGCACCAAAAAGAAGAAATATTCTATGTCCGCAAAGGGATTCCATAATTCTGAAGGAAGTATATCGGAAAGATATGGAATTATTTTCATTAAATCTTCTCCTCCAATACCGCTCTGGCAAGAGCACTAAGAGCATCCGCCTTCATATTTCTGCTGACGGGAAGAACCTCGCTTCCCACGCAGATCTCATCTTTTCCTATATGTTCCACCAAAAAGGCATTTATCAGATAGCGCTGGTGTATCCGCACAAAACCTTTTCCTACTTGCCGCTGCACCTCATCCAGTTTTCCATAAAAAGCGTATTCTTTCCCACCGAACACAGCGGTCACTTTACGCCTGTCGCTATAGAAATACGAAATCTGCGCTAAGGGAAGCCTGTAGGTGCCCTCTGTATTTTTAAACACAAACATTTGCTCTCTGGTTTTTCCTAAGATTCCCCTTACTCTCTGAAGAATCTGTTTTAATTTTTCTGTATCCGGCGGCTTTATTACATAATCCAGCGCCCCTACTTCATATCCCTGAAACACGTAATCTTTGTGTCCGGTCACAAATACCACCAGAAGGTTTTCGTCAAAGGAGCGTATGATTTTTGCAGTTTCCATGCCGTTTTGCTCTTTCATCTCCACATCTAAAAAAAGAAGGTCGATCTCGCCGGGATGGTTTTTCAGCCAGTGTGCGGCACTTTTTCCAGAGGTAAACTCATAAACGATTTTTTCGCTTTCTTCATAAAGTATCTTTTCCAGTCCAAAGCGCAGTTCGTCTCTGGCTGTTATCTCATCGTCGCATATTGCAATCCTTATCATGATCTCACCACCGTTTTCTGTTTTTTCTTTTCTGCCTGAGGATTGATCCTTTGGGAAAGGAAAGATTTGCCTGTTGGGCAGATTTCCTTTGGAAGTTTCTGTTTTGGGACAAGTGGCAAATTATCTGGTATTTACTATGATTATAACAATTTCCTTTTTTTCTTACAATTATGATTTCCGCAAGTGGGCGGGGCAAGTGTGCCAAACTTTACATAGGGGCGGCGAATTTTTACATTTTCTGCGGGGAACTGTATTTCTTTACATGGGAGGTGCGGAACTTTACGTGGCCAGATTTTGATAATGAGAGTTTATGGTAGGATGGGGGTGAGGTTTGAGGGACGCCAGGATGTGGGACATGGGGTTGGGATGGGCGCTGCGTTTGGGGATTTCTTTTGCGCTCGCCGATTATCAGCCGCTTCGCATAACTCGCTGCGCTCAGACAGATGTTCAGCGTCTGAAGCGGCGCAAAACAAATCCTCCAAGCCTCGCGAACCATCCCAACCCCACGCCCCACATCCTGGCTGTTTACTCAAGACGGCTAATAAAAGAGGACAAGACGGAAGTGTACTGACTGGCGGCTTAGTGACAGCGTCATTTCTTCACGATTGACGTCCCCTCTCTAGCACTCAAGACAGTTATGAAAGACAAGGAGCTAAAACGGTAGTGTTCCGGCTAGCGGCTTAGCGACAGCACCATACCCTCCCGGACAACGTCCTCTCTATCTTCCGTCTTGAATGGCCAGCCGTGAGGAAGGTGGGAAGATCGGAA
>CALIZJ010000238.1 GCA_938028845.1 uncultured Blautia sp. | reverse complement strand
GGGCTGAGTCCAGGAGAGTCCGCCGCCTGCCATGGTGTATTCGATTCTTTCGCTGTCCAGAGCTCTGATTAATTCCGCAGAGGTAATGGCAAAGTTTACGCCTTCGCTCTTGCCCTGCTCATCCACTGCGCCGGAAGCGTTGATTCCAATCAAATTTCCCCGTTCATCTACCAACGGGCCGCCGGAATTGCCGTGATTGATATATACATCCATCTGAAACGCGTCGTAGCTGCTCCATGCCGGCTTAGTGCGCTTGCTGATGATCCCCTTGGTCAGTGTAATGTCATCCTCGTCGTAGGTGTTGAATTGCTGGCTTTGGCTTGCCACGCTCGGATACCCCAGCGCGAAAGCGGTGTCGCCGACAGCAACATCATCTGCGTCCCTGATGGGAATGGCTTCTCGTTTATCCGTCTTTGACGGCAATCTGATAATCGCAATATCCTTCTCATTGGAAGCAGAATAATAGACCACCTCCGCTGTAACATAATCATTTTCCGCTGCAGAGAAGTATACCTGCACGCCTGCCGAAGATACTTGCTCCGCATATACTTTGGGACCCATATAGCCGTATTCCACCACATGGCCGTTGGTCACAATATATTCCACCGGTTCGCCGGGTTTCCCGATGGCAAAACCAGTGCCCATGGCACCGGCGGACTGACCATCGGTAAGCTGGAGATAGGAGTACACCATGACGACGCTCTTGCGCGCCTCATAGGGGTCCGTACCGCCCCCGCCTACCAAGCCCAATACGCCGAACACGCCGGCGGCCAGGCCAATAACCAGCAGCAGGATGGCAACAACCTGCTTGCTCGATGACTTTTTCGCTTCCATTATGATTCCTCCTCATTTTTTCCATGGTATTTCAATGCGATTGCCGTATAGTTATCCTGGCCCGGCTTTCCGGCGGCCATGATTTCCTCCTCCAGCTTGTCGCAGCACGCCTGGGAAGAGAGCGCCATGGCTTCCCGAATCTGCTTCAAGGTCAGTGTATCGCTCACCCCGTCCGAGCAGAGCAGCAGCGCGTCCTCCGGCTGGAGAAGAAAGGGCATACGGGTATAGTCGCATGTCACTTCTTCTTTTCCTATGTACTCCGAAAGAGCTCCCGCCTGAGGATCTTGAAACGCTTCCTCCACGGGGAACGCCCCGTCCAGTGCCCTCAAAATCAAATCGTTCTTAAATTCCTGCCGGGCATTTAACCCATAGAGTTTGTTTTCCCTGAGCAGGAACAGATCGCTGTCGCCTACGCACCAGAAGGAGAGGCGATTCTCTTTGAGCAGGGCCGCCACCAGGGTAGTCCCCCCGTGCCCGCGAAACTGCTGGTAGACTCTGGCGCTTCGCTGGTATACCCAGCCGGGCACATCGCTGTCATCTGCCCAAGGAAAGATCCCCACCAACTGGGAGGCAGTTTCCGCAGCGATCATGCCGCCCTCCGCCATACCGCCCATACCGTCGCACAGCACAGCGAGCAGCCCGTCTTCCTCATAACGATCCATGCGGGAGATGCCGAAAGCGTCCTGCTGTTCTTCCCGGCTGCCAACGCCCTGTAGGTTGGCAAGCTCCAGTTCCGGCAGCGGTTCCGGACGTTCCGTAATCGGTTCTTCCACCGCCTGATCACCCCGCTTCTTTTTCTTCTTCCGCCGTATCAGGAAAAAGGCGAGAATCAGCGCCAATAGAAGCGCTGCGCCCGCCGCAACCGCCATCCAGACGCGGATGACGGTATCCGGAAACAGCGGCTGGTTTAACCATGAAAGTACACGCTCCATCCTTTACTCCTCATTCCACTGGAATTGCTCGCCGCACAGGGGCAGGAAGAGAAGCTGGCTCTTTCCCACCTCGATCACATCGTAGGCTTTTAAGGGGCGTACCATTTCCACCTGCTCGTCGTTGCAGTAAGTGATGCCCCTGCCCTGGCCGGGAGAAAGGGAAAAGCTGTTATGCTTGGCGTCATATGTAACCAATGCATGGCTTTCTCTGGATACAGTATCGTCATCCGCCAGGGCCACGTCCATCGCCGCCGCCCTTCCTATGAAGTTTCTGCCTGCTACCAGCTTATAATCTGCGCCGCGATGGGGACCGGAAACACAGACCAAGAATCCTACTGCAGGATCAATACCGATCTTCTTTTTAATAATGCCCACCGTCTTGCCTCTGTCTGCTTCCGGCGCAGCGCCGCCCGGCACAGCAGCCACGGTCTTCCCTACCGTTCCGGCCGCAACCGTCTTGCCGACCCCGGCGCCCTCCTGGCAGTAGGGGCAGCTATCGAATCTGGATTCATCGTAAAAATGGCCATTGTCACACTGTCTCATAATTGTTTTCCTCCTGATAAAGAAATCTTAAGGATTATCCAAAACCATCCTTGGTTTTTTACTGTTCTTACTGTAGCGCCTTTTTCAGGATTTGTGCAGGTCGCTTTAGCGCCAATTTCCCAAAAATTATGTGGCGCACCTGCGCCAATCCGCATTTTTCGCAGAAATCATGGGGAAATACCGCTTATCTCATCAGATCCTGATAGTCTGGGTCTGCTGTCCGAATCCCCCACACCAATTCCCAAAGCTTTTCATCTTCGGAAAGGACATAGCACCTGCCATCCACCCCTTCGAACCGGCGTTTATCAAACCAGAAACTGTAGGTATCCCCTTGCGCCGTCACAAATGTAAGCCCCCGGTTATCTGTAGAGACGATGGGTGACTCGGATTCCACCGACACATCCCGCAGCGCCTGCAAGACCCCGGCGATCACCGTTTCGTCCCTTGTCTCGTAGTCCGCCGCCGTCTCTGTCCAATGGTGAAAGATCAGTTCCACCGGCAGTTCCTCATGGGGCAGCTCCAAAAGCTCCCGCTGCCTTTCGGTACAGTAAGCAAAAAGGGAGTCCCCTTGGTATGCCGGGGACGAAGTCTCTGTCGGGGTCGGAGTTTCTGCCGGAAGCGCAGGATCTGATGCTGCACACCCCGCCAGCAAACAGATGGCTGCCAGAAGTGCCGCTGCCCCTCTTTTTTTCATTCGTGCCTCCTTTCTTCTGTCCTGGTCTCATGAATCGCTTTGCTGCTCGGCCTGTAACGCCAAAGGCGATCCAAACTCTTTTTTGTCCT
>CALIZJ010000237.1 GCA_938028845.1 uncultured Blautia sp. | reverse complement strand
GGATGAGCTGGCGGCGGAGGAGGCGACAGAGAGAACCCAGGAGGAAGAAACGCGGGAGGAAGTAGAGGAAACTGAGGCGGAGGCTGCAGACGAAACCGTTCTGGACACAGGAGGTGGCGATGGCACAGACATTGACAGCGATGGTTCGGATACAGACACCGGTGATGAACCGGAAGCGCGGGACATGCCGGACATCCCGATGGGCGCGGTTGTCAGCCTGCCTCTTGCGGGGCATACGGCAGAGTCGCTGAAGAACCTGGTGACCATGATCTACTCCAAAGGGGCGCTGATCTCCAAGGCCACTGGAGGGGTATTCGTAGCCGAGAAGGATCTGGTGGATGCCATCCTGGATGAAAGCTCCCTCCACTCCATCAATGCCCTCCGGGGATTCCTCGCCGGGTACGAGCAGGAATATGGTTCAGGCATCCTTGGGATGCGGATTGGGGAAGACCGGATCGTATTTGACGGCTTCACGGACACAGCCGATGCGGACCATGTAAAGACCTTCACCCAGCTCGTCTCCTGTATGGCCAGGACAGCGAAGAAACAGAAGCGCGTGGTGGCGCGGGAAACAGAAACGGAGAACGAGCGGTACTCGATGCGGACATGGCTCCTTCGCCTTGGCATGAACGGACCGGAGTTTAAGGAAGCCAGGAAGCACCTGATGGCGAACCTGACCGGCCACACGGCCTTCCGAACCGCTGAGGAAGCGGAGCGGGCGAAGGCAAAAGCCCAGAGGAAGCGCGATGAGATGAAAGCGGCAAAGGCTGCGGAAGCTACGGGGGCTGTGGAGGCCGAAGCGCAGACACAGCTTCTGGAGGCGGGCGCGTAAAGCGCCCCTTCACGGGCAGTGGGGGCCGCGGAATATGCGAGACCCTCTTCCATTGTAGCCATATTACCTCTGAAATGTGCGCTTATCAACGATTTTCCGTGGCATAAGATACACAATCTTTTGCCCTGTGGCCGCCTGAATCTTTGTGTACATTATGGTCTCTAATTAACTTGCTATAGTCGGCACCTGACGGTAATATGCACATACCGAAAGGGAAAACAACAAAGCGAAAAGCAAAGGAGATAAGAACCATGAAGGAAAGCACAAGGATCCAGATCGAGAACATGAAGAACCAGACCTTTGGGGTAGAGATCGAGGGCAACAACATCACCCGCCAGAAGGCAGCGCAGAAGGCGGCAGAATATTTCGGGACCGGCCGGTACGAGTACACCGCAAGGAGAAACGGATATTTCACCTGGAGCGCATGGGACGCGCAGGGCAGGGAATGGAAATTCCAGAGGGATGTCAGCATTGCCGGACCGGACGACCAGAAATGCGAGATGGTCACCCCAATCCTCACCTACGAGGACATGGAGCTTCTGCAGGGGCTGGTGAGAGTCCTCCGGAAAGCGGGGATGAAGAGTGACCCAACCCGCGGGGCTGGAGTCCACATCCACATTGGGGCAGCGGGACACACCGCCCAGACCCTCAGAAACCTGGTGAACATCATGGCGGCACACGAAACGCAGATCTGCAAAGCCATCAAGGTAGATGCCTGGAGGCAGGAAAACTACTGCAGGACGGTTGACCCGGAATTTTTGGAAGAGATCAACAGGAAAAAGCCAAAGACCATGGAGCGGCTCGCGGACATCTGGTATGAAAGCCAGGGATACGATTACGCCAGGGATCATCATTACAACCGGAGCCGGTACCATGTCACCAACTTACACGCCACCTTCACCAAGGGAACAGTCGAATTCCGGTGCTTCCAGTTCGATGCCCCGGCAAACGGCAAGCAGAACGGCCTCCACGCCGGCCACCTCAAAGCGATGATCCAGCTTTGCTTAGGAATCAGCCAGCTCGCCAAGCAGGTACGCTACGCAAGCCCCAAGCCGCAGCAGACCGAGAACGAAGCCTACGCCTTCCGGTGCTGGATGCTCCGGCTGGGATTCATCGGAGACGAATTCAAGACGGCAAGGGATTACTTCCTCGCCAACATGGAAGGCAACCGCGCATGGCGGCACGAAGCCAGATAGCGGCACCACCCAAAACGGGAAACCGGAAACCCTCCGGGCGGCATGGCCGCCCTTTGGGTGGTAGAAGAAGGAGGTAGAGACCATGAAAAACGAAAATCAGAAAAACAAGAACATGGAAAACAGGACGCAGACACAGCCCACCGGCAGGAAATTCCGCGTGACCATCACAGAGACGCTGAAGCGGACGGTCACCGTCCATGAGTCGGAGCTGAAGGCGGCAACGCCGGATGACGCGGCGCAGGCCGTCAGCGACTGGTGGCACAACGGGCAGATTGTCCTTGTAGCGGAGGATTTCGCCGATGTGGATTTTGAAGCCGAGGAGGTTACGGAAGGCGGTGAGGGCCATGCTTGAGTGGGGCAGATTCAACCGCGAGGTATCCCACAGGCCGTCCATCTTTTACCTGGCTTACGGCAGCAACCTCTCCCTTGAGCGGATGATGGGCCGCTGCCCGGACGCGCAGGTGGTGGGGACTACGAAAATCCCTGGATACCGGCTGCTGTTCAAGAAGAGCGGGAGCGGGTTCTACGCCACCATTGAGCAGGACGCCAACTGTTTTGTACCGGCCCTGGCCTACAAGATCAGCGAGTACGATGAGGCGCTCCTGAACCGGTACGAAGGGTATCCGAAATATTACTACAAGAAGTACTTCCAGCTTCCGGTAAGGACACTCAAGGGTGGCCGGCTCAAAGGGAATAAGCAGTGCATGGTGTATGTACTCCACGAGGAGCGGCTCCTTGGAGAGCCTACGATGGAGTACTATAAGCTCCTGGATGACGGTTACGCCAGATGGGGCTTTGATGTGGAGGTCCTTGATAAAGGGCTCTCGGACAGCATCGGCGTGAAGGCCGCAAAAGCGTACCTGAATGAGTATCAGAAGCTGTAAAATGCACAAAACTGTCCGCACATCTTTGTGTGGTCTATGGCGCGGATATGACTTGATAATCATCTGCTTTAGAGCGAATATACGACTACCGAAAAGGAAAACAGAAAAAGGAGTGAAGAGATCATGAAGAAACGTTATTACATCGCCTACGGCAGCAACCTCTCAAGGGAGCAGATGGCATTTAGGACCCCGGACGCGAAGATCGCGGGGACGGCAATCCTTATCGGCTGGCAGCTGCTCTTTAAGGTACACGCCACCATTGAGGAAAACCCGAAGAAAAACACACCGGTGCTGGTGTGGGAGATCTCCGGGGAGGATGAGAAGCGGCTCGACCGCTACGAAGGCTGCCCGTCCTACTACTACAAAAGGGAACTCCCGGTGGAGGTGTTTCCCATCGGTGGTGGGGAGCCGGTACCGCTTACCGCGATGGTCTATGTCATGGCGGATGGGCATGAATTGAGGGAGCCATCACCGGGATACTACAAGGTACTGGCAGACGGTTACCGGGATTTTCATTTCCCGATGCACATCTTAGAGCAGGCACTTGCCGACAGCACCGGCCGTGAGGAAGCCATCCGGAGGCTCGGAACATGCAGCCTGACGATCCCCGCGAGAAAGGAGAAGAACCATGCGATTTCCCACTAAGGAAGAACTGAAAAACTTAAGGGAGAGGTTCCCAAAGGGCTGCCGGATCGTTTTGGACTGTATGGATGACGTCCAGGCGCCAAAGCCAGGAACCCAGGGCGTTTGCCGGGGAGTGGACGATGCCGGAAATGTCCTGGCTTCCTGGGATACGGGAGGGTCACTCAGCGTCGCTTTTGGGGCCGACACATGCCACCGTGTGGCTTCTGATGAAGAGATCAGGAAAAGCCTCGGCTGGTTTGGGAAAAGCCGACACAGGGGCGCGCACTGCCCCAGGTGCGGGGTGTGTGAGGAACCAGCAAACCGTCTCCTCGCTTTAAGCCGCAGGGCAGACATCACAGTCTGTGAAAGCTGCGGCACGGCAGAGGCTCTGGAGTACGCCGGCCTCATGGAACGTAAGGGACTATCGGATTGGTGGATTGTGAAGAAGGGATGGGTGGAATGAAAAACGGTCACAGGAGGATGAGGGCATACGGGGAAGCGGAGCATGGCGGGCACTTTATCCTGGACCATTATTCCTGGTCACGGAATAACAGCAATGCGGTCACGATCCGCCGCTGGAAGCGGGGCCTGAAGAAAAAGGCGCGGGCAAAGAACCGCGCCGCCATGTACCGCGCAATGCGGGATCCAGGCTAAAATGGGAGCCCGGAAAAATCCAGGCCCGCCTCCATTTTCCTGTATCTTATCGTAAGATTGCAAGGATAGCAAGCGGTATGTGTAAAATAACTCACACAAAGATATGGACAGGAAACTGGTTATATTGACACACACGAAAGAAACAAAGAGTAGGAACTACGAGGAACAGCCCCTTTGGGGCTTCCCCTTGTGTGGGAGGGCTTCTTTAAAAGAAGTCCCTCATGCTCATCCCTACCTCGGCAAGCTACTCTTCCATGCTGCGGTAGTGGCAACCTTCCTCCATCCAGCCGTCCTCTTCCTCATCCCCGTCCTCAAGGGGGAAGGGGTCGCAGCTCCATCCGTTTTCCTGGTAGGCTTCCAGCCTGATGTCCTCGATGTCGTAGCGGTCAAGGTCGTATTCTTCGGAAAGCTGTGCGATGCGGGTTTCGATGATCTCTTCGATTTCGGTAAAATTCTTTTTCATGGTGGTTTCCTCCGTGTGTGTTTTCTTTGTTTTGTTGTGTGTATATTCGCTCTAAAACACACATTTATCAAGTCATATCGGAGCCATAAATGTACCAAAGATAAGCCGCAGATCAGGGCTGATAATCGTGTACATTATGGCTCTTAATTCACTTGCTATTATCCGCACCTGACGGTAATATGCACATACCGAAAGGGGAAAGCCCCAAAGGAAAAACCGAAACGGAGGACACGAACATGACGAAGAATGAAGATCGAACCAATAAGCTTTTTGAGGAACTGGTACCGGCGAGCGGCAAGGCGGAGAACCTTGCAGGAGAATTGGTAAGGGCGATGGGCCGCATCGCATACCGCTTCTACAACGACGGTGACCAGGTGGGCATCGGCTACGGTAAGGAGACCTGCAACCCCGCAGCCCGCTTCCTGATCCACAAAGGGAACAAAGAGGTCAGCGACCTGGCGGCAGCGATCTGGGGGCTCCATAGCGAGGAAGCCTACGAGAAGCTCCTCGACCTTCTCGCCGGAGCGGTTGCCGACTACGTGGAAGGGCATCCGGAGCTTCGCGCCCTCCCCACCATCGACATGTGGGACCTGAGAGACAAATACGAGGATGTGGATGACTGGGAGGACGAAGAAGATGAGTGGGAAGAGGACTGCGAGGAGGATGGAGAGGACTGGTAAACACAGAGGGGCTTCCGATGGAGGCCCTGTTCCCATCCCCTTAAACGGCTATAAGATACACAATTCCTGGTGCGTATGTTTGTGTACATTATGGCTTCAATACGACTTGCTATTATCCGCACCTGACGGTAATATACAGCTACAAAAAAACGAAGGGAGAAAACACTATGAGAACAAATTTTTACCTGAACGGAAAGAAGATCACACGGAAGGCAGTCAAGGAGCTGGTCGGTGAGGAGAGGCTGAAAGAGATGCTTGCCGAGGCGAAGGAGACCTTCCTGGAAGACCCGCTTACGCAGAACGACTTCTTCATCGGAAACGGGATGCTGACCATTGAGTTCGCGTAAGGCAGGCTGGCAGAGGCAAGGGGCTGGGATGACCCGGCCTTTTGCTTGTGTCTGTCTTTGCTTTTGCCCCTGTGGGGAGGCTGTAAAGTACACAATGTTGTGGGCAAAAGATTGTGTACATTATGGCTTGGATTGACTTGCTATTATCCGCACCTGACGGTAATATACACACAACAAAAAACGAAGGGAGCGCAAGCACATGAAAAAGGAGCAGGCATTCGGATACGGCAAGGCAAAATACCAGAGGGAAGAGGATTTCCCCTACGAGCTGGATTACAACGGCTGCCACTGGTACCGCACCACATACAGCTACACCTTCCGGGCAACGGGGAGGGTAAATTACCTTTACGACACCTACGACCGGGAAGAAGACCTCCGGCTTTACGTTGACGCGGCCGGTAACATCTGGGACGAGAAAGAAAGCGGCATCCTTTAAAGATGAGGCGGCGAGGGAGCGATCCCCCAGCCGCTTTTCTTCTGCCTGGACGCTGTAAATCCACCAGATTTCGCGGCAAAAGATTGTGTACATTATGGCTCGGAATTAACTTGCTATATCTCGGCACTGACGGTAATATACACACAACCAAAGGGGAAAACCCCAGCGGAACCAAGCACAAGGAGGGCAAAAGCCATGACGAATACAGAAGCCTACAAAGCAAGGATCGAGGCGGCAGGGAGCCGGGACGCGCTGCAGGCCATCGAGACCGAGGTCAGGAAGGACCGGGGCCTCACCTTCGGAGAGAAGGAGGCGATCCTCAGAGCCTGCGAGGGCAGGGATTACATCCTCCGCAACAGAGCCGAGGCGTGGGCGGTCATGAACATCCTTTTCTTCCGGGTAAAGGCCGAGATGGACGCCTACCGCGATTTAAGCGGAGCGCCCCAGAGCTGGACACCGGATGAGATCGCGGAGCAGCGGACACGCTTCATCAGCCTCTGGAAGGTCATCGAGGAGGCGGAGCTTGCGGGCGAGTACGAAGCCTGGCAGTATGCCGGCTGCCCCACAGCGTAACAGCATAATCACACAGTAACCCACAGGGCTTCTTCGGAGGCCCTTTTTTGATGCAGATTTTTCGGAAAGGGGGAGAGGTCAATGGAACAGAAACGGCCAAGGGGATATCCAAAATTGAAAGACTACAAGCCGACATCGTTCATGCTGCCGACATCGCATTATGACAAGGCCAAAGCGGAACGGGCTGTGCTATTTATTGAGAACCTGCGCCACACGAAGGGCAAGTGGGCCGGAAAACGGTTCTGGCTGCTCCCCTGGCAGGAGCAGATCATCCGGGATATCTTTGGCATTGTGGATGAACGCGGAAAACGGCAGTTTCGCACGGCTTTTGTCGAGATAGGCAAGAAGAACGGGAAGAGCGAGCTTGCTGCTGCGGTGGCGCTGTATCTTCTGTACGCGGATGGGGAGCCATCCGCAGAGGTCTACGGTGCTGCGGCTGATCGGCAGCAGGCATCCATCGTTTTCGATGTGGCTAACCAGATGGTGCAGATGACTCACGCGCTTATGAAACGTTCCAAGATCATGGGAGCGACCAAGCGGATTGTGAACCATGACAATAACGGTTTCTACCAGGTACTGTCCGCAGAGGTGACGACCAAGCACGGACTGAATGTATCCGGGCTTGTGCTCGATGAGGTCCATGCCCAGCCAAACCGCAAGCTCTACGATGTTCTGACCAAGGGCTCTGGTGATGCCAGAGAGCAGCCGCTGTATTTCCTGATCACCACGGCGGGCACGGACAGGGAGTCGATCTGCTATGAGCTGCACACAAAGGCCAAGGATATCCTGGAAGGGAAGCGGGTGGATCCCACGTTTTATCCTGTGGTGTATGGCCTTGCCGATGAGGATGACTGGCACGATGAGGAGAACTGGTATAAGGCGAACCCCTCCCTGGGGCAGACGATCCAGATTGAGCGAGTCCGGGATATGTACCGGGAGACCATGGACAACCCCGCCGAGGAGAACGTCTTTAAGCAGCTGAGACTTAACATGTGGGTGTCAAGCCTGACCCGGTTCATTCCGGAACAGGTTTACGACCTGGGCAACCTTCCAATCGATATGGATTCCCTTCTTGGCCGGGACTGCTACGCCGGCCTTGACCTTTCCAGCACCGGTGACATCACAGCCTTTGTGCTGATGTTCCCGCCGAGGACAGAGGATGAGAAATATATCATGCTCCCGTTCTTCTGGGTGCCGGAGGATACGATTCCGCTGAGGGTGCGGAGGGCATCCGTCCCCTACGATGTGTGGAAACAGCAGGGATATCTGATGGCGACGGAGGGAAATGTGATCCACTACGGATTTATCGAACAGTTCATCGGGGAGCTGGGGACAAAGTACCACATCCTTGAGATCGCGTTCGACCGATGGGGAGCCGTGCAGATGACCCAGAATCTGGAGGGGATGGGATTTACCGTAGTCCCCTTCGGCCAAGGATATAAAGACATGTCCCCACCGACCAAGGAGTTTGAAAAGCTCCTGAAGGAAGGCCGGATCATCCACGGTGGTCATCCGGTTATGCGCTGGATGGCAGGGAATGTGGTGGTCGATACTGATCCGGCAGGGAACATCAAGCCAACGAAGGCGAAGAGCACAGAGAAGATTGATGGCATCGTGGCCGCGATTATGGCCCTTGACCGCTGTATCCGCAACGAAGGCGGTCATGGCAGCATCTACGATGACCCGGACAGGGGGCTGCTTGTGTTCTGATCCTGTTATATGTATGGGTGAAAATAGAAGGGAACAAATCCATGCCTACTCGGCTATGATTTACTGTGTTCAGCGTTTTTTCTTTCGCTGCGAATATCCGACATTGCATCAGAGAAAGGCCGAGTGTTTTCCGTCTTAATGTCATGGATTCCTTCTTGCAGAAGGTCATGTAGCTCACGGCGGGACTTTGTGATCCATTCAGCTATATCTTCTTCGGATGTGAAGCCGGCTTTTTCTGCCTCGCCTTTCATTTGCTCCTGAAACTTTTGCAGGGTATAGATGGCGGAGTTGACGATTCTGACACAGCCGTTATCGACAAGAAAAGTAACCCGGTCACCCGGAGCAACACCGAGAGCCTCTCGAATCTTCTTGGGGATGGTAACCTGCCCTTTGGACATGACCTTAGCATCGCTTACGAGTATGTTTATTTCTGGCATTTATCATAACTCCTTTCTTAAGTAGGGAAGTAAGAAATCCCTACTTTTAAGTATGCAAGAGTGGAGCAGGACTATCAAGTAAAAATTCTATGAATTTTTGAAGGAGGAAGAACCTATGGGATTATTTAACTGGCTGGGCTTTGGACGGCCCAGGGATGGACCTGAGATGGATGGCAGGGCAAGCCTTCCGGAGGTGACAGACAGAGTCCATGACTCCGGACAGACCTATTTCTTCGGAACCGCGAGTTCCGGGGAGCGTGTGGATGAGAAATATCTATGATGACCCAGACAGAGGGCTGTTAGTATTTTAATGCAATAGAAAAAAGCCCGACGCATCAGGCTCTTTTCGGGTGTTGTCCGAAGACGACCACCGCAATTCATGACTATACTATACCATATCAGATCAAAATATGCAACAGATTTACGATCTGCTCAAAAAATTTTGTAAGGCAATGAGATGCGGGCGTTGATGTGTCCCTAATATTTGATTACAAATATTTGGAGAAATCTGGGAACGTAAGTCATCTGTGCAGACAATAAAGGAAGAGATAAATTGCTTACATGATGTTTTAGTTTCCCCCATTTTCCTCAACACATATGTAATCAAGACAATATACGCATCAATGTACTTAAAATTAAGATTGGCAATCCCTGTTTCGCTTTGTAAAAGTGAAACCAAGCGCTGATTAATTCGGCTTGTTTGGAATCTGGTATCAAAAATAGTATTATTATGCGCTATGGCATTCCTCAGATCTTTGACAGTATAGATAATGTATTCTGTTAATTTTCCATCTGAATCAAGGTTGCTTGGCAAATGCAAAATTCGAGATGTTCTTAGTTTTACATTTGAGTTTGCGCACGAAAAAAAGGTGCCAAACTCTCCAAGAGTCAGAGATTCGAAAATTGCCCATATAGGTATGGCACGATCAGAGTCAAAAAAGTGGTTAACTGTCTGCTTTTTGTTTGAATAGTCTCTTAAAAGGGCAGTGTTAATTTTGCCTTTTAAGTTCATGCGCTTTTCATACTGTTTATGATAGCTGTCACTTCCTCTGGGGAAGGATCGGTAATTTGTAATTGATTTGTTAAAAATCACATCGAGATTTTCTGACCTGCTATCCATAAGTACAGATTCTATCACATAGCTTTTAAGAGCATTCTCTATGAACATTACTTTGGGATAGAAAAGAGTTTTTAGCTGCATATCAAAGTTGTTTAGTGCGATGACCTCATCCAAACTTGAAAAAGGGATTCGGGAGTTGGGGTTTCTGATAAATCTGTAACCCTTATAGCCATGGTAGTAGCCAATATTACGAAGTGATTGTGCCTGATTGCTTTTTACTGATATAGAGTGATGATTTCTTAAATATTTCATTAACTGGTTTATTGTCAGCATAGGATTCCTCCGTAAGGTCTAATCTAATGCAAGTATATCACAGGAAACAAGAATAAAAAAGAAAGGAATTCGATAATAATGGGATTATTTAACTGGCTGGGCTTTGGAAGGCCCAGGGATGAGCCTGAGATGGATGGCGGGGCGAGCCTTCCGGAGGTGACCGACAGAGTCCGCGACTCCGGCCAGACCTTTTTCTTCGGGACTGCGAGTTCCGGGGAGCGTGTGGATGAGAAATCTGCGATGCAGATCTCCACGGTGTATGCCTGTGTGAGGCTCCTGGCGGAGACGGTGGCAGGGCTGCCGCTGCACCTTTACCGGTATACGGACAAGGGCAATGGTAAAGAGAAAGCCCTGGAGCATCCGCTCTACAGGCTTCTCTACCGGCAGCCGAACCCGGAGATGACAAGTTTTACCTTCCGGGAGACGATGATGACACATCTATTACTGTGGGGGAATGCCTACGCGCAGATCATCCGGGATGGGAAGAACACCGTCCTGGGACTGTATCCGCTGCTCCCCGAGAATGTGGAGGTGGACAGGGATGAGCAAGACAATCTGTTCTATATCTACCACGCCTACACTGATGAGGTACCGGGGAAGAAAGACCAGGATATCTACTTCCGTTCCGATGAGATTTTCCACATCTCTGGCCTTGGGTTTAACGGCCTAATCGGATTCTCTCCCATCGCCATGATGAAGAACGCACTTGGTACGACCCTTGCGGTGGAGCGGTACGGTGCTTCCTTCTTTAAAAACGGTGCGCAGCCAAGCGGGGTATTGGAGCATCCAGGTGTGTTGAAGGATCCGGATAAGATCCGTAACAACTGGTCGGCGGTTTACGGCGGCGCGAATAACGCTCACAAGGTGGCGGTTTTGGAGGAGGGCATGACCTATAAGCCAATCTCTCTTCCGCCGGAGGATAGCCAGTTCTTATCCACCCGTCAATTTGGCGTGGAGGAGATCTGCCGGATCTTCCGTGTGCCTCCCCATATGGTGCAGGATCTGGAACACGCCACCTTCTCCAACATCGAGCACCAGTCAATTGACTTTGTGGTACACACACTAACACCCTGGCTTGTGCGGTTTGAGCAGGCGGTAAGCAAAGACCTGCTCCTGGAGGAAGAACAAGATGAATACTTTGTCAAGTTCAACGTGGATGGGCTGCTCCGTGGTGATTATCAGAGCCGTATGAATGGATACGCCACCGGTATCAGCAATGGATTCTTAAGTCCGAATGACATCCACCGTCTTGAAAATATGGACCTGATTCCGGCTGAAGATGGTGGGGATGATTACTACCTGAACGGCGGCTATGTGAAGCTGAAGGATGCGGGTAAATTTGCGGACGCCAAGCAGACCGCTGTGGAGCAGAATCAGCCGAAGGAGGAAGAGCCGGAAGAACCGGAAGAAAACGAAGAGGAAACACAGGAACAGGAACCTGACAGCGAGAACCGGCAGAGAAAGCGTATAAGATAATCATCCGGGCTGCACAATATGCATGGCTATGCTGGTTGACAAAACGTGTTGCCATGCTTATAATAAAATCAAAGGTGGGAAATCCCACTTACGAAATGGAGGTGCGGCGGAATGGATGCAATCAAAGATTATGATGTCCGGCTGGATGCCAAGGGAAGAGTTACGCTCAGGGGAGCCACATACAAGAATTACAATGTAAAGCTGTATGAGAATGGCTGCTTTATTTTGGAACCACGTGAGCTTGTTATTCCTGAAGTTATATCTGCCAGGTCTTTGGCGGAGATGGATAAGGCTGTGGAGAACTTCAAAACAGGAAACGTATCGGCATCTATTGACCTTTCAGATTTCGATTGAGAGGCAGAAGATGGTGTATGCGATAAGGATGGGGGTTCCGGAGATGGAAGCCCTGTGGAATGAACTTCAAACAAAATGGCGCTCAGGAACAATCAGGAAAGATGAGGAGAAGCTTTATAAAAAATGGGGAAGCGCATTGAAAAAACTTTCAGAAAATCCTATGTATCCCGGGCTTAAGTCCCATGAGATCGATGTTTTATCAAAAAGATATGGTATGAAAGTCTGGCAGTCCTATCTTGAAAATAAAAATAGCGATGCCATGCGGATGTTTTGGGTGTATGGTCCTGGCCAGAGGGAAATCACAGTCATAGGACTGGAGCCACACCCGGAGGATAAGAAAAAAGGAGCGTATGACCGGATAAAATTATCCGAGCTGAAGTAACTAAATCATGTGTTTAATAGGCCGATTTGCTGCTGTATTTGTGGCATCCGGCCTATTTTTATTTCCAGAGATAACCGGCAGAGTGAGAGTATGCCAAGAAGAGAAAGGAGAAGAACCCGATGAAGAAATTCTGGAACTGGATCCGGGATGAAGGCGGCAGCAGGACGCTCCGTCTGGAAGGACCCATCGATGAGGAATCCTTCTGGGGTGACGAGGTAACGCCGAAGGCTTTCCGGGAGGAACTGGAGTCAGACTCAGGGGATATTACCGTGTGGGTCAATTCCCCTGGAGGGAATGTGTTCGCGGCTGCGGAGATCTACACGATGCTGCGTGATTACAAGGGCGCGGTCACTGTCAAGATCGATGCGATTGCCGCATCCGCCGCCTCTGTGGTGGCGATGGCCGGCAACAAAGTCCTCATGTCCCCGGTTGCCATGCTGATGATCCACGATCCCAGCACCATTGCCATGGGCAATGCCAAAGACATGGAGAGAGCCATCGCGACGCTCAACGAGGTCAAGGAGAGCATCATCAACGCCTATGCCTTTAAGACCGGCCTTACCCACAACCGGATCGCCAAGCTCATGGAGAATGAGACCTGGATGAACGCGAAGAAGGCGGTGGAGCTGGGCTTCGCGGATGAGATCCTTTTTGAAGCCGTAGAGCCGGAGGAAGAGGAGGAAAAGGAGCCGGAGGGGGACGAGCCTGATCCGGATGACCCCGATGAGGATGACCCGGACAAAGAAAAGGGTATCCACCTGACCGCGCAGATCTATTCCTCCCGCCAGATGGGGCTTACCATTTTGAACCGCCTTGGTGTGAAGGAGGACGGCCAGACCGCGCCGGCCATACAGCCCACAGCAAAGCCTGTGGAGCCTCCTGTGGGAACCCCGGCAGAGCCTGTAAAGCCGCTCACGGCTCCCGTCCTCGACCTGGACGGAAAAACGGAGGACGGCAGCGTCCCCTACAATATCCTGATGAAACAGCTGGAGTGCATGAAATGACATGTACCCGGCTTTTTTCATACCCAAAAATCATGATTTTATGGAGGTAAATGACTATGAGTAAGATTCTTGAACTGAGAAGCAAGAGAAAAGCCCTCTGGGAGCAGACGAAGGCATTCCTGGAGAAGAACCGCGGCGAGAACGGTTTGGTGGCTGCCGACGCAGTGGAGCAGTACAACCGTATGGCGAAGGAGGTGACGGATCTCGGCGATGAGATCGAGCGGCTGGAGCAGCAGGAGCAGCTGGACGCCCAGATGTCCGCTCCCACTTCTGTTCCGGTACACGGCACGCCGAAATTCGGTGCTCCGAAGGATAAGGAGACGCGTCCTACCGCTACGGATGAGTACCGTAACGCCTTCTGGGACATGATCCGCGCCCGCGGCAACTACGGCGAGATCCACAACGCCCTGTCCATCGGCCAGGATTCCGAGGGCGGTTACACCGTGCCGGATGAGTTCGAGCGCCGCCTGGTGCAGGCCCTGGAGGAGAACAACATCTTCCGTGGCCTTGCCACTGTGATCCGCACCAGCTCCGGTACCCGTAAGATTCCCATCGCGCAGGATGACGGTGAGGCAACGTGGATCGATGAGGGTGAGGAGATCCCGGAGAGCGACACCAGCTTTTCCCAGACCATGCTGTCCGCGTACAAGCTTGGCACGATGATCAAGATCTCCAACGAGCTCCTGCACGATTCCGCTTTTGACCTTGCCACCTATATCGCGCAGCGTTTCGGTGTGCGCATGGGCAACGCCGAGGAGAAGGCGTTCATCACCGGCGATGGCGTGGGCAAGCCCACCGGTATCCTGGACGACGCCGGCGCGCAGGTAGGCGTGACCGCAGGGGCTGTGGACGCCGTGACCTTCGATGAGATCTTTAAGCTCTACTACAGCCTGAAGGCTCCCTACCGCGGCAAGGCGCAGTTCCTCTGCAACGAGGCCCTGGTGCTGCAGCTGATGACCATCAAGGACAACAACGGCAACTATATCTGGAAGCCGGGCCTTGACATCGCGAAGCCGGATACTCTCTTAAACCGCCCCATCAAGACTTCCGCTTTCATGCCCGCTCCGGCGGCCGGCAACAAGGCGCTGGTCTTTGGTGACTACAGCTACTACTGGATCGCGGACCGTACCAACCGTACCTTCCGCAGACTCAACGAGCTGTATGCCCGCACTGACCAGGTTGGTTTCCTGACCACCCAGCGTGTGGATGGCAAGCTGATCCTGCCGGAGGCTGTAAAGTGCCTGCAGATGAAGGCCGGTGCCTGATAATATCCGCAGCTGAGAAAGGAGGTGCCGGCCATGGCACTGATCACGCTTTTGGATGCGAAAACCTACCTCCGGGTAGATTCCAGTGACGAGGATGCCCTGATCGGCATCCTCTTATCTTCTGCCGAGCAGCTTTGTGTGGATGTGGCAAGGCTGTCTGCCGGGCAGTGGAAGGTGATCGATTCGATTGCCTTTGACAGTGAAGGAAACGTATTGCCTGTCGAAAACGAGTTGTATACGGAGGAAGAATTGGAGTGTGTCCGCAATGTGATGCGCGTGGCGATCCTGTATGCCCTGGGGTATCTTTTTGAGCACAGGGAGGAAGCGGACCACCATGCCCTGACATTGACGCTTAGAAGCCTGCTCTTCTCGATCCGGGAAGGGGTGGTGTAAGATGCAGATCGCTCTTTTAAATGTCAGGATCACATTTCAGAAAAACCAGGTTGTGTCAGACGAGATTGGAAACCGGAGGAATGTATGGGAGGATTATTACACCTGTTATGCCACTGTCAGCGGTGAGGGTGGGAATGAAAAAGCCCTGGCCGGGCTTACTGTGGTTGATGCTGACACCGCTTTTACGGTCCGCTACTGCAGGCAGACGATGGAAGTGACCCCGGATGGTTTCCGCGTCCTGTTTAATGGGGAGATCTTCAACATCATTTCGGTCGACCATATGAATTACAGGAATCGGATGCTGAAATTTCGGTGCGAGAAAGTGAGGCGTTGAGTATGGGAAGAAGTGTGGGGATCGATGAGATGGCAGACGCCATTATGGAGACTTTGGAAGACTATGCGGAATTGGCCGCAGCGGATGTGAAACAGGCGGTCAGGGATGCTGGTGACACCGTGCGGGATGGGATCAGCGCCCATGCCCCGAGGGATACCGGGGCTTACGCAAAAAGCTGGGCAGTGAGGAAAACGAAGGAGACATCTTCCAGCCTGATCCTGACCGTCCATTCACGGAACCGGTATCAGATCGCGCATCTTTTGGAGCATGGGCACGCGAAACGTGGTGGCGGACGGGTACCCGCGTACCCGCACATTGCGCCCGCGGAGCAAAAGGGCGTGGAGCAACTGGAAGATGAGATTAGAAAAGCGTTGGAGGGATGAGATGGAGAGACTGGTTTCAATCATAAAAGGGATGGATATTCCCTATGCTTATGACCATTTCGCGGAAGGGGAAGCGCCGGATCCTCCATTCCTGTGCTATCTGCTTCCGGGAAGCCGTAACTTTTCTGCCGATGGCCGGGTATTCCATAAGGTCAGCCAGGTGCATCTGGAGCTTTATACCGACCAAAAAGACCCGGATGCGGAACGGGCTATGGAGGATGTCTTGGACGCGTCTGGTATTTTTTATGACAAGACAGAAACCTGGATTGACAGTGAAAAGCTTTATGAGGTTCTGTACTCTTTCGATATGGAGGGAATGTAATGGCGACGAAGAAGAATAAAGTAAAATTCAATATCTGCAACGTGCATTACGCGTTGATCACAGTGAGCGAGGAAGGGGAAGTGGCCTTTGGAACACCGGTGGCCATGCCGGGCGCGGTTTCCCTTTCGCTGGAGCCCAACGGCGAGCCGTCCAACTTCTACGCGGATGGGTATGCTTACTACACGATTTCCAACAACATGGGCTATGAAGGTGACCTGGAGCTGGCGATGGTGCCGGAGAGCTTTCGTACCGATGTGTTGAAGGAATCTCTGGATACCAATCAGGTATTGGTGGAGAATGCCAATGTGGAGACGGCCAACTTTGCCCTGCTCTTTGAGTTTGACGGGGATGTGAGAAAGATCCGTCATGTGCTGTATAACTGCTCGGCGGCAAGGCCTAATATCGAGTCTTCCACCAATGAGGAAGAGATCGAGGTACAGACAGAAACGCTGGCTCTTAAGGCCGCGCCTCTGGCAAATGGTTATGTAAAGGCAAGAACCGGGGATTCCACAACGGATGAAGTGTACAACGGTTGGTACGGGGCTGTGTATATGCCGGCTGCGGCCAGCACTTCAACAGATGAGACTGGAGGTGGCACAGCATGAGTATGAAGAGAAATATCGTAATCGATGGGCAGGAGGTCGCTTTTCGGGCCTCCGCTGCCATCCCGCGCATCTACCGGATGCGGTTCCATCGGGATATCTTTAAGGACTTAAAGGATCTGGAAAAAGGCATTGATAAAAACGATCCGGAGAATTCCAGCCTGGATCTGTTCTCTCTGGAGATGTTTGAGAATATCGCCTATGTGATGGCAAAGCATGCGGACCCATCCATCCCGGATACACCGGAGGACTGGCTGGATAGCTTTAACACTTTTTCCATCTATCAGGTGCTGCCTCAGATCATAGAGCTGTGGGGACTCAACACCAAGACGGAGGTGCAGGCTAAAAAAAACTTCGCACAACTGACCGGGAAATGACGACTCCCCTCTTCCTTCTGCGTTGTGTGCAGCTGGGACTGTCTATCGGGGAGCTTGACCTCTTAACCATCGGTCTGGTCAATGACATGTATGTGGAGAGCCGCAACGATGAGCATAAATATGCTGTAGTGGCGACGCAGAAGGATTTCGATTTATTTTAACCGGGATATCCACACCTTTTGCAGAAAAAAGCCCATAGACAAAGGGAAAATCAGAAAAGGTGCTGATAATGAAAAGGTGCTGATTTTCAAAGTTGCCTGGAGAAATCCGGGCTTTTTCTATTTCAGGAGGTGAGTGACACATGGCAAGCCGGATCAAAGGAATCACGGTGGAGCTTGGCGGCGACAGCAGTGGCCTGCAGAAAGCGCTGTCCGATGTGAACAATTCCATAAAAAAGACACAGAGCCAGCTGCGGGATGTGAATAACCTTCTGAAGCTGGACCCGTCCAACACGGTGCTTCTGGCCCAGAAGCAGGAACTGCTGCAGTCTGCCATCGGGGATACCGAAAGGAAGCTGCAGGCTTTAGAGCAGGCGCAGGAAGAAGTAACAAAAGCCTTTGAACGGGGAGATCTGGGAAAAGACCAGTATATGGCCTTCCAGCGTGAGGTGGAGGAAACCAGGGGGACATTGAACCGCTACAAGGCGGATCTGTCCGGCCTGCAGTCCGAGCAGGAACGGCTCTCCACCAACACCGAGAGGCTTGGCAAGCTGTTTGCTGCTACGGAATCCAGCGTGGATGATTATGCGGACGTGTTGGGAAGCAAGCTGGTGAATGCTATCAAGAGCGGCACGGCTTCTTCGGATCAGTTAAAGACTGCCATTGAGAAGATTGGAAAATCTGCTACCGGAGGAAAAGCAGATATCAGGCAGCTGACGGATGCTTTGGATACGGTGGATGACGGGCAGGCCATCCGGAACCTCATTGAGGATCTGAACGATGTAGGGGACGCTGCCCAGGATGCCGCTGGCGACATCGGGGAGATTGCGGAAGCCACAAGGGGAGCCGCTCTTATGGAAGCGGCTGACCAGTTATCTGCTGTTGGGGATAAGATACAGGATATTGGAGACAAGGCAGTATCTGCCTATGCGGAAACGGAAAATGCGGTCACCAAGGTAAATGCTTACTTCGGGGAAACCGGGGCGGCGGCTGAGGCCAGCGCGGAGATTGTGAAGGACGTTTACGGTGCCGGTGTGGGCGACAGCATGGAGTCCGTGGCGGATGCCGTCATCATGGTAAAGAAGAACCTTGGGGAGCTTTCCGACACTGACCTGACCAACCTGACGCAGCAGGCGCTGACACTGGATGAACTGTACGGTATCGACATGAATGAGACCCTGCGTGGTGTCAATGCCCTGATGGCGCAGTACGGCATGACAGCCCAGGAGGCAATGGACTATATCGTCAAGGGCACACAGAATGGTCTGGATAAGACCAATGAGCTGGGTGACAATCTGTCTGAGTATTCCGGCAAATTTGCCCAGGCAGGTTATTCCGCGTCCGAGTATTTCCAGCTCCTTCAGAACGGCCTGCAGGGCGGCGCTTACAACCTGGATAAGGTCAATGACGCCATCAATGAGGTGACTACCAGACTGGCGGACGGCACCATCGGGGATTCCATTGACCTGTATTCCCAGAAGACCCAGGGGCTGTTCCTGGCATGGCAGAATGGGGAGGCCACCCAGAAGCAGGTCATTGATTCCATTGTGGCGGATATCGCAAACTGTACCAGTGAGCAGCAGGCATTAAACATGGCGGCAGAAGCTTTTGGAACCATGGCCGAGGATGGGAACCTGAAGTTCATCACTTCCCTGACATCGGTGGGTGAAACCTATGACAGCGTGGCAGGGTCTGCGCAGAACCTGTTTGACCAGACCGGCACTCCCATGCAGGAGATGGAAGCCAATACAAGGAAGCTTCAGCAGGCTCTGGTCCCTCTGGGAGAAAAAATCGTAGAGCTGGCCAACGTGGTACTGCCGCCTCTGGTGGCGATCATCACTGCGGTGAGCGAGGTCTTCGGCATGCTTCCGGAGCCGGTGCAGAACTTTGTGGTGATCCTCGGTGCATTGCTGGTGGCCTTTACAGCCTTGGTGCCGATCATTGCGGCTCTTGCAGTGTCCTTCGGTGCATTAAATATTTCCCTGCTTCCCATCATCGGCATCATTGCGGCGGTGGCTGCGGCGATTGCGGTGATCATCACTGTGGTGAAAAACTGGGGTGCGATTACTGAGTGGTTCGGGCAGCTGTGGGAAACCGTATCCGCAAAGCTGATGGAGCTTTGGGACAAGGTGGTGGTCTTCTTTACGGAGACAATCCCGGCGGCAGCTCAGAAATTTGTAGATTTCTTCTCAACCATCCCAGAGTGGTGGAACAGCCTGTGGTCGCAGGTAGCTTCCTTCTTTACGGATACCTGGAACACGATTCTAGGGAACCCGATTGTGCAGCTGGTGGTGGATACGGTTACATCCCTGTGGGAGAATGGGAAAAATACCCTGCAGGGGATCTGGTCAGGGATCTGTGAGATTGCTTCCGGTGCCTGGGAACTGCTGAAAAATGTGATCCTTGCGCCGGTTCTGTTGCTGATTGATCTGGTGACAGGGAATTTCGCGCAGCTGGCTTCTGACGCGGCAAAAATCTGGACTAATATCCAAAATGCCGCCTCAAAAATCTGGAGCGGTATCCGGCAGGTAGTGACATCTGCCGCCTCCGGGCTGAGGCAGGGGGTACAGACGGCATTGTCGGCATTGTCGCAATTCGTCTCCCAAATCTGGTCGGCCCTGAAGCAGACCGCCGTGTCTCTTTGGCAGGGAATCAAAAGTTCCGTGGTGAGTATTGCCACATCACTGAAAGAAGCGGCGGTTTCCGCCTTTCGGATGATGGTTTCCGGAATTGGATCAGCCCTTTCCGGCGTGTATTCGGTGGTTTCCGGCGGCTTTTCGTCCGCTATCAGTTTTATCACGGGACTGCCCGGACAGGCATTTCAGTGGGGGAAGGACTTTATTCAGGGGCTGATTAACGGGATTTCCAGTATGATCCAGGGTGTGATCAATACGGTTTCCAATCTGGCGGCCCGCATCCGTTCCTTCCTCCACTTTTCCGCGCCGGATGAAGGCCCTCTGGCGGATTATGAAACCTGGATGCCGGACTTTATGAAGGGGCTGGCGTCTGGTATCGAGAGGAACCGGAAGCTGGTGGAGAACGCGGTGAGGGATGTGGCTTCGGATATGGTTGTCACTCCGAAGGTGAACGCGTCCGGGTATGGATTTACAGACGGTATGGTGGCAGGCGGCAGTATGGCGGATATGATCTCCGGCATTTCTTCCGCGGTATCGGAAGCACTGATAGGCTTTTCCGGTCAGCAGGGCAACATTGTGATACCGGTGTATGTCGGCGGGACGCTTCTGGATGAGTTGGTAGTGACAGCCCAGGCAAGGCAGAACCTGCGGTCAGGAGGGAGGTAAGTCATGGCATTTATTCAGTATCTGATGTTTGACGGCACACCGCTCCCACTGCCGGACTCTTATGAGGTACAGATGGCGGATGTGGAAGCGGATTCCGGCGGGGAAACGGAAGCGGGGACGATGCAGCGGGATGTGGTGCGCCTTGGCGTGGTAAGCATACCGGTAACCTTCTCTGTGTCCGCGAAGTGGCTGCAGGTTTTGACAGAGTTTAAACAGAAGGAAAAGATTTCTGTGGGCTACTTCGACACAGAGACATTGGCGATAAAGACGGCGGAGATGTATATCGAGGGATATAAGGCTTCCCTTGTGAAGGATACGTCCCGGAAGGGGCTGTGGACCGTGAGTTTTACGCTGAGGGAGTTTTAAGAAGGGGGGTGCCCGATGTACCCAGTAAGTGAAGCGTTCCTGCAGGCGGTGCAGGGGAACGCCCGCAAAGTTTACTGGACGGGGAAGATCACGACCGTGGCCGGTGTGGAGTATCCCTTCACGCAGGAGGATATCGTAAAAGGAAGCGGCCATATCACAGCCCAATGCTGCGGCAATTCGGAGATTGAGCTTGGCGCGGTGTATGCAGCGGAAATGGGGATCAGCCTGTTTCTGGATATCGACCGGTACACACTGGAGGACGCAAAGGTGGAGCTGGCCTATCATCTGCGGCTGGCAGACGGCAGCTACGAGGCAGTCCCGATGGGAACCTTTGAAGTGAGTGAAGCCAACCGGACTGCCCATGTGCTGGAGCTGAAGGCTTATGACTACATGCTCCGGTTTGACCGGGATTTCAACGGCTTTGAGACCATCGGAACGGCTTATGGAATGATGGCGCTGTGCAGTACGGCCTGCGGGGTGGAACTTGCCCAGGGCCAGGCAGAGATTGAGGCGCTTCCTAATGGGTCAAAGATGCTCTCCATTTATCCGGAGAATGATATTGAAACCTACCGGGATGTGCTGTATTTCACAGCGCAGGTGCTGGGCGGCTTCTTTTGCATCAATCGGGAAGGGAGGCTGGAATTTCGCCAGTATGGGAACATGCCGGTGATGGAGATTATGCAGAAGCACCGGTTCTCCAGCAGCTTTTCGGATTTTGTCACCAGATACACAGCGGTCAGTTCTACCAACCTGCGGACGCAGACGGCTGAGTATTATGCCCTGGAAGAAGACAACGGGCTGACCATGAACCTGGGGATAAACCCGCTCCTGCAATTCGGTCTGGAGGAGACCAGAGCGGAGCTTTGCCGGAACATCCTCACAGCTTTGTCTGTGGTAAATTATGTTCCCTTTGATTCGGATACCATCGGCAATCCAGCCCTGGATCTGGGAGATGTGCTGACCTTCTCCGGCGGGCAGGCGGATAGTAAGCAGATCACCTGCGTGACGTCTTTTACATTGAAGATTGGTGGGAGGCAAAGCCTGAAATGCGTGGGGAAGAATCCGAGGCTGTCCCAGGCGAAGTCCAAGAATGACAAGAACATCTCCGGTCTTTTAAATCAGATCGAGGCGGGGAAGATCGGGATCCATACCTTTACCAATGCCTCCGCCTATACCATTGGGGATACCGATGTGCGGATCATCAGCATTGAGTTTGCTTCCAAAGAAGAAAACCACGCGCAGTTCTTCGGGCAGGTGGTGGTGGACGCGGCTGCAGAGCCTATAGAAATGACGGCAAACGCCACGGGGACGATTGTCGTACCATTCCCCTCATCTACTGGCGGAAGCGGCACAGCTTCGGATGATGGGGTGACGGATGCCGACACGGGAGAAACAACCGGAACCGAGGATGCTTCGGAGGGAAGTACAGACACGTCTGAGGAGGTTTCCCTGCCGACAGATACCGCGGACATTTCTGTAGATGTGAGCCTGCCGGTCACCTGGATGGAGGATGGGAAGGCGGTCTGCTATGTGACCTTTGAACTGAACGACACGGAGATCCTTCTGCATCATCCGGTGGAGACCTGGCACAGCGGGAAGCATATCCTGTCCTTGTATTACCCGATTGAGAATGTTGTGGCGAACATCACGAATACCTTCAACGTATACCTGCGGATGGAAAATGGCTCCGGCACGGTAGGCATCGGGGATTGCATTGCTTCTATCAGCGGGCAGGCCATGGCAGCTGCAGCGGCATGGGACGGGAAGATCACTATTGAGGAAAGCACAGGCTTCTTTGCGATTGGCGGCGGCCTGCAGGTGAAAGGTTATACGGATGAAATGTCAATGGAGACTATGGAACTGGTGCAGAGAAGTTATTCGGATAGGCTGACGGCAAGACCGGCAATCGGGGCGTTTTGCCATCCGGTAACACTGTCCGGATCCGGCAAAGAATAATGGGAGGAATGAGGATGGTTTTGAAAGGTGTCATGACGATTGAGCTGACGGATGCGGCTACGGGAGCCGTGGAGACCGTCACAGAAGAAAATATGATCACGGAATCCGTGAACAATATCCTGGGCCTGAATCCAATGGGAATCTTTTATGCCGCCACCGGGCAGTATGATTCTGCGGTTTTATGGAATGGGAACCTGCTGCCGATCTGCCCCAACATGATCGGCGGCATCCTGCTGTTCTCCAAAGCGTTGACGGAGGACGCGGCAAACATTTACGCGATGTCAGATAACCTGCCGGTGGCATATGCGTCGAACGATGTCAATTCTACGTCCAACCTGGCAAGGGGCAGCCTGAACCTGACGGAGAGCATGGCGCTGGAGGATGGGTATAAGTTTGTCTGGGAGTTTACACCAAGCCAGGGGAACGGTACTATCGCGGCGGTGGCCCTGACCAGCGCCCTGGGCGGACAAAACGGATACGGCAGCCTGGTGGCGGATGCCAGCACGTTCCTGCAGCTGAAAGCGGCGGATATCGGGAGCCTTTCGGATGCCAGCAAAATGGTGCTTTTTGAGGCGGCAGAGATGGATTTTGAGAATGACCTGCTTTATTCCATCACCTATGAGAATGCCAGTGTTCGTATCCGGAAGCTGCGGCTCCCCATTTTTTCGATTGGGCTGAATGAGAAGCTGGATGACTCCACCTATACGGTGCTGGAGGATCAGGCGTTGCAAACGGCCACCTTTGAGTTTTTGGGGGATTATACGAAGTACGGGGAATTCATGGACGGGCAGGACGGCTATTGGTATGGATTTTCCAATGAGGGCAATTCTTCCGGTGATGCCTCGATGCTGTGGGTGAAGATATCAAAGACCGATTATTCTTTCACAGAAGGCCAGTGGACGCTGTCCAACGCCTGTCTGATGGATGTGGGAAACCGGGAGCTTGGCTCCTTCCCGGAACGGTATGTGAAATGCTGTGTCCGGAATGGGTATCTGTATGTGCCGGCCGATAACAAGAAAGGGATCTACAAGATCAATCTGGCCAACTCCACGGACGTGTCCCTGATCGAGTTCGGGTTTACTTCCAAGTGGAAGCCCCTCTGTGAGGCCGGCACCTGCGAGCTGTATCTGACACTGATCGGGGACCTGATCGTAGGCGGGGATTTCCAGATCACGTCAGACGATACAGTAATCCATACACAGGGAAGCGCAAGGCTCAACAATGCGGCCACTCCGTTATTCCAGTATAAGAATTTCCTGATCGGCTGGGGCGGCAGCTACGGCAATGAATACCGGACAGCCTATCTCCTGACACCATTTTTGGCCTCTGTCAATAACCTCTCGTCAGCGGTAATAAAAACCGTGGATAAGACCATGAAGATTACCTACACGCTGACGGAGGCGTGAGCGGGGATCAGCGGGAAGATTTCTTGGATGGGGAGCTGTATCCGGGATTGGACTCGGCTACATGGGAAAGTCTCCGGGAGTCTTCCAGAAGGTCTTTCTGGAGCCTTCGTATGGCGGTGGATTTGGCTGCGAGTTCCTTTTCCAGCCCGGCTCTGCGGCGGTCTGCCAGTTCTTCTGCCGTCATGGGGCGGATATGCAGGGAGCCTTCCCCGTATTCCACTACCATGGTGCTGCCGATGGAAAAGCCCAGTTCTTCCAGCCATTTCCCTTCCATCTGGATCTTCGGTACCTGTGTGTAGGAGCCGCTTACGATGCGGCTGGTGTATGCAACCTTGATATTTTTCTGTTTCATGCGCTTACCTCCTGCTGTTTGTTTGAATCGGTTTCGGGGTACTTTTCTGCCTGCTGAGCCAGTAGGCATCGTGGCGCTTTATCTGACGGATACATCCGGGAAGCGAAGGGCTGTGGCCGTGCCTATGGTAAGGGCTTCCTTTGTGGTGGGTATGGTAGATGAGGCAGCTTTTAAAATGAGGGTATTCCTGGAAAAGAATGTGCCAACAGTGGCCGGTGTTTCTGGACTGGAGCGTCACGGTAAAGCTGCCTGAAGCAAGGATGGTGAAATAGGTAATGTCGATGGCTTTCAGTTGCTTAGGCGTAATCATGTTTTCCTCCTTTCCGCCCGCGGCTTTTTGTGATTGTATTTATCACTCTATCCGGCTGGAATAGCAACTGAAATCTGTACCATAAACCGCACAAACCTTAAGCGGTATGTTTGTGCAATAAAGTCTGTATACGGGGATATGCGCCCCTGGAGCGGGGGGATACGCGGCATGTGCATCGTGTAAAGAGAATAAAATACCACAGCATACGCTGTGTTGAGATAGATACCAACCATGGGCGGACTGGGGAACCAGCCGTCCTGTTTTATTGCCCGGATATGGGTGGAAAGGAGCATGTTATGCAGAATGTGATCGACAAAATTGAACTTGCGTTTGCGGCTTTTGGAGGGTTCCTTGGCTGGTTCTGGGGAGGGTTTGACGGGTTCCTCTACGCGCTGATCGTCTTTGTGGTGCTGGATTATTTTACCGGTCTTCTGGCCGCGGGAGTGCGCAGGGAGCTTTCCTCGGAGATCGGGTTTAAAGGCATCGCTAAGAAAGCCTGTATCTTCATCCTTGTGGGGCTTGCCAACATCGTGGACACCCAGGTGATCGGGAATGGGTCCGCCATCCGCACTGCGGTGATTTTCTTCTATTTGTCGAATGAGGGCCTGAGCATCCTGGAGAACAGCGCGATCATTGGATTGCCTGTGCCGGAAAAGCTGAAGGATATGCTGCTGCAGCTGACAGAGGAGGAACACCACAACAGGGAGTCTGGCGAGAACAAGGCAGATGACAATCGGAATAGTACCAACAGCAACTGACCAACGGGGCAGGACTTCCTCCTGCCCTCCCAAGTGAAGGAGGTAAGGGACTATGAGTGTTAAAGATTATCCCACAAGGCTGGCTGCCGGGTATTACCGTGTACGAAAGTCCTGGGAGGACGCGGAAAGCCAGTTGGGGCAGTTCCGGCTTTTGTCCAGTGCCATAGCGAAGGCAGATGCCAATCCGGGCTATTTTGTTTTCTCCAATGAAGGGGAAGTGATCCATCCGGAATTGGAAATTGGGATTAAGGATATTCCGGGGGAAATCCAGGCAGAGGAGGGAGCGGCTGAAACTATAGATAGCCCTGTGGATGCGGGTGGGGATATTAACACCGGTGATTCTGCTGCCGACGATCCCATCCCGGAGGCTGTGGAATATGACTGTGACGGCAATGACCAGCCGATTGCCTATGCCAGGCTCAGCACGCTGATGAACATCCGCAGCGGCAACAGCATGGACGCGGAGCCGGTCACTACCTACAAGAAGGACACCCTTGTGGAGATCCTGCAGTTCTGTGAGGGCAACTGGCTCCGTATCCGCTGCCCGGAAAGCGAGACTGGTTTTGCCTATGTGAGCGGGCAGGAGCAGTACCTCTATGGCATCGGCAAGAAGGTGTACACCGTCGCGGCGAAGGACAACCTGTGGAAGATCGCGGAGGAGCAGATCGGCTCCGGTACCCGGTACACAGAAATCCGGGAGCTGAACGGCCTGACCTGCAATGTGATCCGGGTTGGGATGAAGCTGGTGATGCCGTAGCAATCGCACCCACACAAGAAAATAGTACGCAGCGGGGAGATACATCAGTGTCTCCCTGTTTTAATACCAGAAATGTCTTAAAAAGGAGAAATGTGTTTATGAAATTAGTAGAATCGATCCTGACAAAGAACCCTTGTTACACAGCCGGCCGGAAGATCACAGTCAAAGGGCTGATGCTCCATTCAGTGGGCTGTCCGCAGCCGAGGGCGTCTGTGTTCATCAACAGCTGGAACAGTGCCTCTTACGGCAATGCCTGTGTCCACGGCTTCATCGATGCCAATGACGGCACGGTCTACCAGACCCTTCCGTGGAACCACAGAGGCTGGCACTGTGCTTCCGGCTCCAAGGGCAGCGGCAATAACACCCATATCGGCGTGGAGATGTGCGAACCCGCCTGTATCAAGTATACCAGCGGCAGCAGCTTTACCTGTTCGGATAAGGCCACAGCGAGAGCCTGCGCGGAGAGGACGTACAAAGCGGCGGTGGAGCTGTTTGCTTACCTCTGTAAGATGTACGGACTGAATCCTCTGGCGGATGGTGTGGTCATCAGCCACAGGGAGGGGCACGCCAGAGGCATCGCATCCAACCACGGCGATCCGGAGCATCTGTGGAACGGCCTTGGCATGGGGTACACCATGGATACTTTCCGTAAAGCAGTCCAGGCCGAGATGGACGGCAGCGGCTCCGGTAACACTGGCGCCACCTCCGGCCTGCAGACAAAGGATCTGGCATTCCTCTCGGAAGCCGATGTGATTAAGAAGATCGGTGCGCTCTTTACCGCTGACCAGAAGAAAACCGGTATCCTCGCTTCCATTTCTCTGGCGCAGTTTATTCTGGAGTCCGGTTATGGCAAGAGCGAGCTTGCCCAGAACGCCAACAATGTCTTTGGAATGAAGAAGTCCCTTTCCGGGAACACCTGGAGCGACTCCACCTGGGACGGAAAGTCCATCTACACCAAGAAGACCCAGGAGCAGAACGCAGACGGCAGCTATGAGACCATCACAGCCGACTTCCGTAAATATGCCTGTGTGGAGGATTCCATTGCCGATCACAGCGCCTATCTGCTGGGAGCCATGAATGGCAGTAAGAAACGCTACCCTGGCATCGCTGGCATGACAGATTACAAGGCTGTGGCGAAGCTGATCAAGGACGGCGGGTATGCTACGAGCCTCACCTATGTGGAGAAGCTTTGCAATATCATCGAGCGTTGGAACCTGACGCAGTATGACGCTACAAACGCGCCGGAGGAGACACAGGTATGGTATCGTGTGCGTAAGTCCTGGGCAGATGCCGCTTCCCAGAAGGGAGCCTTCCATGTGCTTTCTAACGCAAAAGCCTGCGCGGATGAGAACCCCGGCTACTCCGTATTTGACGAGGCCGGCAAGGTGATTTACCAGGGAAAGAACACGGCCTTCCAGCCGTATCTGGTGCGCACCTCCATCACGGACCTGAATATCCGCAAAGGCCCTGGCACGGACAAGCAGAAGACCGGAAAGTTCACAGGTCCGGGCGTATTCACCATTGTCGATGAGGCGAATGGCGCTGGTGCTTCCAGGTGGGGACTTCTGAAGGCATATTCTAAAAATCACGATGGCTGGGTGAGCTTGGACTACTGCCAGAGGGTATGAGCCTTTGTATTCTTCAGCTATTCCATAGTATTTATAAACGACAAACCTGAATTTCAGTGCTCCTGCCATTATGGTAGGAGCCGCTTTACATAGGCATAAATTCCACAAATCCAGCCTTTGCTTGAGTCTGTGAATGAATAAAAATTCACGTTTCAAAAATGACAAATGTGCATGTATTAAATATGAAATAAGCACGAATGGAAGTTTAAACTTGACTATCGTGCTTATTTTATATATGATATAAGCACGAAAGGACGGCGACGCTATGAATGAGCTTATACAAAACTGCAGTTACCTGACCCCGCAAATGGCAAAAGAGTCAGGCGTTACCAAATTTAAATTTTACGACTATCTTCATAAAAACGGATTTGAGAAGGTAGCGCGCGGTATCTACGCGTCTGGCGATGAATGGGTGGATGAACTTTATGTGATTCATCAAAGATGTCCGAAAGCGGTGTTTTCCCACGATGAGGCGTTTTATTTTCATGGTTTGATCGATCGGGAGCCTCTTGTCCATACGTTTACCGTGTATAGCGGATATAACGCCCACCGCCTTAAGGAAGATGGCAACTGTAAGGTATACACAGTCAAAAAAGAACTGCTGGATGTCGGGAAGACCATGGTTACAAATAACTGTGGAAATGAGATCCCGATGTATGATCTGGAAAGAACCGTCTGTGACTTAGTCCGCAGCAGAAGCAGTGTGGAAGTACAGGACTTTAATACTGCTTTGAAAACTTATCTTTCCAGGAAAGATAAGGATTTGAACCGGCTCATGGAATACGCAAAGCTGTTCCGGGTCTATAACGTGATACGAAAATATATGGAGGTGTTGTTGTAACATGTTTTTTACACCAGAGCAGGTAAAGGGACGGATCAAAAACATCGCAAAAGTAAATCAGGCAGACGCAAGGGTGCTGATGCGTATCTATATGATGGAACGTTTTCTGGAACGTGTACATACGCCGCTGACATCACATTTGAGGATATCATAAAAGGAACCATCTCCCTCTACCACATGGTTTAGCAGACAGGTGGTACTCTGTTGGGAGTAGTCTGAAAAAAATATCGGCTGACCAAAACTACATAAACGCTTTTAAGGGCTTCTTCGGAAGTCCTTTTTTCGTATGACAGGAACCGGCAGTCTGTGGTGAAAGTCCAACATAGGCATAAATTACACAAATACGGGCGCAGCTATAGTCGATATATTCTCCACATAAATGCGCCTGAGTTGGCCGGATCCACTTGCTATGTGCGCCATAGTACGGGAACATGTTCCCAAATGAAGAGGCCCTTACGGGCAGGAAGGAGGAAAAACATCTATGGATGAGAAGAAAAATATCGGTACGGTGATCTGTACTGCGCAGAAAGAGAATTCATCCGGCCAAAGTACCGGGGATGGAAAAGGACTCAAACGGGCGGCGGCCTACTGCCGGGTTTCCACGAACCGGGACATGCAGGATGGCTCGTTTGAGATGCAGTGCGCGCATTACAAAAAGAGGATCGAGGATGACCCGACGCTTACCCTGGCGGGCATTTACGGCGACCACGGGAAATCCGGACGTTCCGTGAAGGGGCGCAAAGAGCTGAACCGTTTGCTCAAAGACTGTGAGGATGGGAAGGTGGACATCATCTACACCAAGTCCATCTCCCGGTTCGCGAGGAACCTGGTGGAATGTATCGACCTGATCCGTAAGCTGAAAGGTCTTGGCGTGACTATCGTTTTTGAAAAGGAAGGGCTGGATACCGGGAACCAGGCAAATGAACTTCTGCTTGGGATCCTTGCCACCATCGCGCAGGAGGAAAGCGTGAGCATCAGCCAGAACATGAAATGGGCAAGGCGGAAGCGTTACGAGATGGGTCAGCCCATGGAGAGGGCAAGCTACGGATTCCGTTCTTTTGGGAAGGAGCACCGTTGGGATATCCATGAGCCGGAGGCAAAGCGTGTGCGCCTCGCGTTCTATATGGCTGGCATGTGCCATAACTACAAGGAAATCCGGACGGCGCTGAACCGGTTGGAGGAAGCGGAAGGGACGGGGAAGGTATGGAACGGGACGCCGTTGCGGAACCTCCTCACCAACCTTGCCTGTATCGGGGACTACCTGAGTAATAAGGAATGTATTTACGCGGATGAGGATGGTGTCATCCATCGGGGGAAGAACCGGGGATACGCGGACCAGTTTTACATTGAAGCCCACCATCCGGCAATCGTCAGCCGGGACTTGTTCGAGCATGTGGGCCAGCTGATTGAGCGGACCATCCTCTATTCCTTCCGCAGCAACTTTACCGAGGATGAGGTCGCGTTCATGCAGGAATGCATGGAGGTAACGCATCGGGAGTTTGCGGACGCTCCTGACCTGCCCTGGCTGAAAGAATGGTCCGGGGAAGCGGCCGGGAATGTGTCTGTTGAAGCGGCTGGGGACAGAGCTAAGGACGCAGACATGGCAGCCAGTAAAGTGGCCGGATGATGGGAGGTATGAGGGAAATGGCAGACATGGCAGGAACACTGAAAATGAGGAAGATCCTGCGGGAGCGGCGGGAAGAAGAGGCCATTGCCAAAAAGCCGAAGCTCCGCGTGGCCGCTTACTGCAGGGTGTCCACACCATCTGAGGAACAGGCGACCAGTGTGCGGGAACAGAAGATCGTGTATGAGACAGAGATCCGGAATAACCCGGAATGGGAATTTGCTGGTGTATTCGCCGACGAAGGGTTCTCCGGCACAAAGGTATCTAATAGGAGACAGTTCCAGGATCTCTTAAAAGCCTGCGAGGAGGGGAAGATTGACCTGGTGCTCGCGAAAAGCATCTCCCGCTTTTCAAGGAACACAATGGAATGCATCGAGTACATCCGAAAACTGACGGAGTGGGGCGTGCGCGTAAGGTTTGACAAGGAAGGCATAGACACGGGGGAAGAATACTCGGAGATGCTGCTCACGGTCCTTGCGGCTTTCGCGCAGGAGGAGAGCCGTTCCCTTTCAGAAAATGTGAAATGGGGGAAACGGAAACGGGCGCTGCAGGGGAATACGCTCCTGCTCCCGGTATACGGATACTGTAAGAACGTGGAAGGGGACAATTACGAGATCGTACCTGGGGAGGCGGAGGCAGTGCGGCGCATCTTCGAATGGTATGAGCATGGGGTAAGCGTCCCGGAGATCACAAGGAGGCTGACAGCGGCTGGTTACCGGAAACCAAGCCTGAAGCTGTCGAAGAAGGACGCTTGGGATGAATCCCGGATCCATTACATGATCAGGAATGAAAAATATGTGGGTGACCTTATCGTACAGAAATTCGTGACAGAAGACCACATCACCCACCGGATCCGGCTAAATGAGGGAGCGGCTCCCTCTAAATACATCAGGGACCACCACGAGCCAATCGTAAGCCGGAAACAGTTTGAACGGTGCAATACGATCTTTAAGCTCAAGACCAGGACAGCACCGGAGGTCGGCCAGTACCCGTTCGCGGACTACATCCGCTGCCCTTACTGCGGGCACAGGCTCTGGAGGAGAAGGGTTGGGATACAGCAGGCGAACAGCCATTTCTGCTGTGAGGGAGAAGGGGCATGCAGGGAATTCGTGATCCAGGCCATCCCGCTTGAGGAAGCGATCCTTTCAGCCTACCGTGATGTGGACCTGGAAACGGTAAAAAAGGTGGCTGGCTATAAACAAAGGCGCAGGGCCGCGGAGGCGGTGAAGCTCTTAAAAATAAAGGAAGAATACCCTGTGATGGAAGGGATCCATTACTGGTGGCTGGATGAGCTGGTGGCTTCCATTACCCTGGGGAGGCACACTTACACGGCCACGCAGCTTGACGGGATGCCGGCTGATCTGATGGATAAAGCCGATGACCGCACGGTCACCATCCATTGGCGGTGCGGGCTTGAGACAACACTTCCATCCGGGGTAATCCGGGATTCCCATGACCCCAGGCACAAGGCGCAGCTTTGGGACGCATTTATCCTCCGCTATCCGGAGCGGACGCCCGCGCTTGCGGAGGAAGTCAGGAAGAAACGTGGGATAAAGGATTGATAAAACGAGACAAAACACAAGTACGCCGGGAGTGCGGGGGCAGGATTTCCCTGCCGGAACGCTCCCGGTTTTCTTTGTGTAGTATGGGTGATATCAGGGCCGAATCAGCGCGTTTTTTCTACCGGAAGAAAGGCCGGCATTGCTTGCTATTTTCCGGATAGTACGGGAACATGTCTCATGGGAGGGATAACGGACATAGCGCTTGGAGCCCCTCGGAAGAGGGACGGGTGGTATGGCCCGCGGATCCTGACAATCCAGATCTGAAAAGCATTCGAAAGGAGGCGTATGAATGGCAATGAAAGAGCCATCGAAAGCAGCTTACAAAGCACCTCATAAGACAGTCTACGACAAAGAGCCGGGAAATATGGAAAAGATCGTGCTGGAGCCAAGGCGGATGGCGGCAAAAAAACGGCCGGAAACCTACCGCGTTGCCGCTTACTGCCGTGTGTCCACAGATACCGATGAGCAGCTGGGCAGCTTCGAAGCGCAGGTCAGGGCATATACCGCGCTGATCGAGGCAAAACCCGGGTGGGAACTGGCGGGCATCTACGCGGACGAGGGCATTTCCGGCACCCAGGCGGCAGGGAGGCCACAGTTCCTACGCATGATCCAGGACTGTGAGGAGGGGAAGATCGACCTGATCATCACGAAATCCATCTCCCGCTTCGCGAGGAACACGATGGAATGCCTTACCTATGTGCGGCACTTACAGAACATTGGTGTCCATCTTTTCTTTGAGAGCAACAACATTGACACCAGGGTGGCATTTTCAGAGATGCTGCTCACCATCCTCGCCGCGTTCGCGCAGGAGGAATCCCGGTCCATCTCGGAGAACACCAAGTGGGGCATCCGCAAACGCTTTGAAAACGGGATCGCCCGCTGGTGCAACATTTACGGCTACAAAAAGGACGGGGAAAGCGATTACATCGTAGATCGGAAGAGCACACGTCTGAACTCC
>CALIZJ010000236.1 GCA_938028845.1 uncultured Blautia sp. | reverse complement strand
GAAGCCCGAAGGACCCCCTCACACACCCCCTTCTTGGGCACGCTTGATTGTTGGGCGTTTTTGGAGAAGATAGGGGGTGTTGGGGCAGCTTGATTGAGGTGGCTTTATAAGGAGCCGAGGTTGTTGTGTGCGGGAGGTATGGGTACGGGCTAAAAGCGAGGTTGTGGATGATTGTAGGTTGAGTGAGGATGGAGGACTTTTCTAAAGGTGGAACGATTCTGTTTAGTCTTTAGCGACATTGCTGAATACAGTGTCATTAAAAAATTCCTCAATAATCTCCCCTATATCCCTTCACAACATACGCCCCTAAACCACCCTAAAACCCCACCAACTTCTCCATAATCCCCTTTAACCAACCCCCTACCATCCGCAACAAACGCAGCTCCTCTTGCGTGCCCAAGAAGGGGGTGCGCGAGGGGGTCCTTCGGGCTTCGCAACTCTGAGATGGACCCCCTCGCCTTTCTTTCCCGCTTTGAAAAGCGTAAAAAAAAATTCAAATAAACAGGAAAAAGGAGGAAAATACCACAATGGGATTTTCAACATCTTCTTGCACAGACTTCGTAGAAGTCTTAGCCTCTAAGGCCCCGGTTCCAGGGGGCGGCGGTGCTTCAGCCCTGGTAGCGGCTGTAGGTACAGCTCTTGGAAATATGGTGGGAAGCCTTACTGTAGGAAAGAAAAAATATGCAGATGTAGAGGAAGAAATGTGGCAGCTAAAAGCAAAATGCGACCAGCTCCAGAAAGACTTCCTTCGTTTAATTGAAAGAGATGCAGAGGTATTTGAGCCTCTTTCCAAGGCATATGGAATGCCGAAAGAGACAGAGGAGCAGAAAGCAGAAAAGGCACGTGTTATGGAAATCGTGCTTAAAGACGCTTGTTCCGTTCCCATGGAAATTATGGAAAAATGCTGTGAAGCCATTGAGCTCATCGTAGAGTTTGGCGCTAAGGGTTCAGCCCTTGCCATCAGCGATGCCGGCGTTGGCGCTGCATTTTGTAAGGCGGCTTTAAAGGGCGCCAGCTTAAATGTGTATATTAACACAAAATCTATGGCGGACAGAGAGTACGCAGAAGAATTAAATAAAAAAGCGGATGCGATGCTGGAAAAATATACAAAGATCGCGGACGAGACTTTTGAGAGCGTTCTTGGCAGACTGAAATAATAAGTCTGTTTCGGATCGCTTAACAGAGAGAGATTTCGGAGGAAAAAGAAAATGGCAAAACAGTTATTAGGAAAAGAAGTTACAGCGGCATTAAACGAGAGAATCAAAGGAAATGTAGCTGCTCTTAAGGAGAAAGGAGTAGATCCTACTCTTTGCATTATCCGTGTGGGAGAAAATCCAAGCGATATTTCTTACGAAAAAGGCGCTACCAAAAGATGCGAGACTCTTGGCGTGGCATGTGAAAAAATCCTTCTTCCAGGAGATGTTTCCCAGGAAGAGCTTCTTTCTGTAATTGATAAAGTAAATAAAGACGACCATATCCACGGGGTACTTTTATTCCGTCCTCTGCCAAAGCACCTAGATCAGGCAGTGATCGAGAATGCTCTTGCAGCAGAAAAAGACGTAGACTGCATGACTGATCTTTCCATGTCCGGCGTTTTCACCGGGAAAAAGATCGGGTTCCCGCCATGTACACCGCAGGCATGTATGGAGATCCTTGACCATTACGGAATCGACTGCACAGGTAAAAAAGCAGTAGTGATCGGAAGAAGCCTGGTAGTAGGAAAACCTGCAGCTATGATGCTGGTTAAGAAAAATGCTACTGTAACCATCTGCCATACAAAGACTGTAGATATGCCTTCTGTAGCAAGAGAAGCAGACATCGTGATCGTAGCTGCCGGAAGAGCTGGCGTAGTGGGCGCTGACTATGTAAAAGAAGGCCAGATCATCATCGATGTTGGTATCAATGTAAACGAAGAAGGAAAGCTTTGCGGCGACGTGGACTATGCGGCAGTAGAGCCGATCGTTGAAGCGATTACTCCGGTACCTGGCGGCGTAGGAAGTGTTACTACTTCTGTCCTTGTGGGACATGTGGTAGAAGCTGCAATGAGAAAAGTAAACGCATGAGAAAACGGAAAGTAAAATACTTCCTTAATGGAATCAGTGTTTTGATGGGTGTCCTGCTTATAGGGGCACCCCTTTCTGTAACGGCTTCAATGGAAGAATCTGTATCCACTGGGGAAAGTGAAACCCAGGCGGATCATTCCCAGGAAGGACAGATTCAAAGGCCTTCCGGACAGCAGGAGACAGGCGTGTTTGAGGACGATCCTACGAACAATAGTTATGGGTATTATACGATTATGGGAAGTTCCACTGTGACGGTGGAAGATATGACTGCCCATTTTAACCGACAGAATTTAGAGTATCCTTCGGATGCCCTAAAAGAGGGCGGAGCCGGCTCCATAGAGGAATTTTGTACGATTCTTTCAGAAGAAGCGGAAACAGAAAATGTCCGGGCAGAGGTGGTCTTTGAACAGGCGATGCTGGAGACCGGGTGGCTTCAGTTTCCTGGAGTATGTAAGGTGGAACAGTTTAATTTTGCAGGCCTTGGAGCCACTGGCGGGGACGAGGAAGGCGTAAGCTTCCCGGATGTACGCACCGGACTTCGGGCGCAGGTACAGCATCTGAAAGCCTATGCAAGTACCCAGGAGCTGGTGAATGCATGTGTAGATGAAAGATTTGACCTTGTGGTGCGGGAATCTGCACCTTATGTAGAATGGCTGGGAATCCAGGAAAATCCTTATGGCGGCGGCTGGGCTGCTGGAGAAGGATATGGCTATAAACTGCGGGAGCTTTTAGCTGAGCTCACCGGTACAGAATACATAAGCCCCACCCCTGTGCCAACAGAGCCGACGGAAACGGCAGAGCCAGCAGAAACAACAGACCCGACAACAACAGAGTCAACAGAGTCAGCATAAGCAACAGAGGGAAGGGAGGCTATCGGTTAATACCGATTTTGTCTCCTCTGTTGGTGCTGGCTTTTTTATTATCATTGAATAGATTAATATTCTGCAGTTTAGGCTATATAAGCCAGGTACATCCTGCAGATACAAGTTTTCAAATGCGTATATCCGTATAAAGTAGGCATAAGCCTGGCTCTATATTAGTTTATGAGGCTATTCCTCAAAATGTCGAGAGAATGTTATGAGTATATTTCCTAATTTGTATTTGAATCTGTAGAAAGGAAGCTACCCTACGGAGCCGAAATCATATTCCATAATCTAGGCGGTAGAAAACAGAGGAACTTTACAGATATATTTCCCTCTAATATGTATTTTCATCTATAGAAGGCAGGTTTACAGATCTAATACCAGATTCCGCAGTCTAGACCGTAGAAACCAAGAATAGTCTACGGAACATAATCTAGATCCTGTAGTTTAAACCATAGAAAATGGACATCTTACGGATACATTTTTCAAATGCGTATATACATCCGTATCAAGCAAAGAATCCACTCGGCAATCGCGTTTACAATACAATAACATAGTAAATAAAAGCATTTTCCACCATCTTTTTATTCCAAAACCAAGGGCGCACCGCCAGGGATTCTGTTCCCATGGCGTCACCCCCTTGTTAAGATAACCATATTAAAAATGAGACACAGGTGAAATCCCTGTGCCTCAAAAAACTTTTACTCCAACTTTTGACAAAGGACCATTAAAAAATCTATTTTTCAACAGCCGCAATCATACAACTTATCCGCGTTTTTAAGTCAATTCAATATCTTCCAATTCTTTAGGCGGCAGTTTCCTGCTGGAGGAATCCACATACTTTTTCAATGCTTTGGAAGATTTAGAGAACGGGGCATTTGTTCCGGCTCCGCCCATACATCCGCCAGGACAGGCCATGCCTTCGATCATGCAGCCTTTCAGTTTACCGGCTTTCGCAAGTGCCAGTACCTTTTTACAGTCTGCAAGGCTTTCTGCGTGTTCAATATGAACGGGCACGTCAGGATAATATTCTTTCAGACAGGCTTCGATTGCTCCCGCGACGCCGCCTGCCACCGCATAGCCACGTCCCGCTCCGGTAGCATCGTGAGGAGAAGAATCTCCCTCCAACTGAGAAGGAACAATCCCTTTGGCATCAAACATAGCCCAAAGCTCTTCAAAGGTAACAACAAAATCCACATCACTTCGTACAGTAGTCCGCATAGCTTCCAGTTTTTTAGAGGCACAGGGACCAATGAACACAACTTTAGCATTGGGATGATCCTGTTTGACCTTACGTGCTGTGGCTACCATAGGGGTAAGCTCCTGGGAGATATTATGGATCATGTCCGGAAAATATTTTTTCGCCATTTCCGACCAGGAAGGGCAGCAGGAGGTCAAAAGGAATGGGATATTTCCTGTAGCCACTTCTTTTGCGTAGTGGTGCGCCTCTGAAATAGCGCCGACATCTGCGCCGAAAGCTACTTCATATACGTTAGAAAATCCAAGCGCCATAAGCGCCGCTTTAAATTTACGTGGAGTCACATCATCCCCAAACTGGGCAATATAGGAAGGGGCGATCTCTGCAATGATCTCAATTCCTTCCCGAAGGGCATGGGCAAGCTGGAAAATCTGGGATTTATCGGAAATCGCTCCGAATGGACAGCTTACCATGCACATGCCGCAGGAGACGCATTTGTCCTCTATGATAGAGGCACGACCCTGGGTATCGCTTGTAATCGCTTTTACACCGCAGGCACGTTCGCAGGGACGCTCTTTGTGGGTGATGGCGTCATAAGGACAGACTGCCTTACATTTTCCGCATTTGATACATTTTTCCTGGTTAATGTAAGATTTTCCGTCTACCATGGAGATGGCGCCTTTGGGACAGGCAAGCATACAAGGATGGGCTACACAGCCTTTACACATATTGCTGACTTCGTATTTATTGGGAGCACAGGCTGCACAGGCAGAAGGAATCACCTGCATAAGAGGCGGCTCATAATATTTTTCGTCAATATTGCTGGCTTCCACACCTGCGGTAAGATGGACAGCTTTATTTTCCGGACGGAGAGAAAGTCCCATTGCGAGACGGACACGTTCGCTTGCCACGGCTCTTTCACGATAAATGCTGTCACGATACCTGGCCCGTTCCTCTACGATACTGTAAGGAATGGCTTCGATGTCGTTGATCAGGGTTTCGTCCGTGGATTCAAAGCCCAGCTTGGCAACTTCTGTAAAAATTTTTCTTCTTATCTGTTTTACCGGTGTATCAAGATTTCGCATAGTTTTAAACTCCTTGAATATGAAAATACTTTCCGCGTATCTACTACTAATAATATAGTAAAAATGCCCAAAAAGCAACGTTTATTTATTAACATGATTGATAAGAAAATTGCATTGTATTTTTGGAAGTACAATTTGGAAAAATGCTGATTTTATCGGGGATTCAGACCTTTGCTTTATAGAAAAATACCATAGAATCTCTTGTGATACAAAGCAGTTTCGTGTATAATTGTATTGGTAAAAATGCATAAAAACACTTTGGAATGGAATTATGTGAGGAATACAAAGATAAGGAGGGAACTCGATGTTAGATCAGTCTTATTACAAGAAGGCAGATGAAGCGATTCAACTGCATGGGCGCAAAGCCGCTTCCCTGATCCCGATCATGCAGGATATCCAGGCGGAATACCGTTACCTGCCGGGAGAGCTGCTTACTTATGTGGCGAAAGAAATCGGAGTGACGGAGGCAAAGGCATACAGCGTAGCTACATTTTATGAAAACTTTTCCTTTGAACCGAAAGGAAAATATATCATAAAAGTTTGCGATGGAACCGCTTGTCATGTAAGAAAATCCATGCCTGTAAAAGAAGCCATGATGAAAGAGCTTGGATTAAGCCATAAAAAGCACACCACAGACGACATGCTTTTTACAGTAGAAACTGTGTCTTGTCTGGGCGCCTGCGGACTTGCCCCAACACTTACGGTAAACGATGAGGTGCATCCTAAGATGACTCCTGAAAAGGCAGTGGAACTGATCGATGAATTGAGAGGAGAGAACGCATGAGTATCGCTTGTAGAGAAGATCTGTTAAATAAACAGGCAGAAGTGAAAAAAGATTTGGAACAGTATACCTGCCGCATCCTTGTCTGTTCCGGAACCGGATGTATGGCCTCCGGTGCACAGAAAATTTTTGACGAGATGGAAAGGCTCTGCTCTGACCTGGACGGCGTGAAGGTGGAAATGGAAAAAGACATTCCCCATCTGGGCGTGGTAAAGACAGGCTGTCAGGGACTTTGTGAATTAGGCCCGTTAATGCGGATCGAGCCTTATAATTATCAGTATGTACATGTGCAGGTAGATGACTGCCGGGAGATCGTTGACAGAACCGTTTTAAACGGACAGCCTGTAGAACGGCTTTTTTACAGACACGACAGAGAGGTATGTCCGCATCCGGAAGACATCCCGTTTTTAAATCAGCAGACCAGGATTGTTCTGGAAAACTGCGGGAAAATTAATGCAGAATCCATTGATGAATATATCAGTGTAGGCGGATTCCACGCGCTGGCTAAAGCACTTTTCGACATGACGCCTCAGGAAGTTATTGATGAGGTGAGCAAATCCGGGCTTCGGGGAAGAGGCGGAGCTGGTTTCCCGGCAGGAAAAAAATGGTCACAGGTTGCCCGTCAGCAAGAAAAGATCCGTTATGTAGTCTGCAACGGAGATGAAGGAGACCCCGGCGCATTTATGGATGGCTCTGTAATGGAAGGCGATCCATATAAGATGATCGAGGGGATGATCATTGCCGCGTATGCAGTGGGAGCGGAAAGCGGATATATCTATGTACGTGCAGAATATCCTTTATCCGTAAAGCGTCTGCGTATGGCCATTAAACAGGCAGAGGAATATGGGCTTTTAGGAGAAAATATTCTCGGTTCCGGAATTAACTTCCATTTACATATTAATACAGGGGCAGGCGCCTTTGTCTGCGGAGAAGGTTCCGCACTGACCGCATCCATCGAAGGAAACCGGGGCATGCCAAGAGTAAAGCCCCCGAGAACAGTAGAAAAAGGACTGTGGGAAAAACCTACGGTTTTAAATAACGTAGAAACTTACGCAAACGTACCGAAGATTATCCTTGATGGTGCAGACTGGTTCCGTACCATCGGCACAGAGGGAAGCCCCGGAACAAAGACATTCTCTTTGACAGGATCTATCGAAAATACAGGACTGATTGAAGTTCCTATGGGAACGACCCTGCGGCATATTATTTACGATATCGGCGGCGGCTTAAAGAGCGGAGCAGCCTTTAAGGGCGTACAGATCGGCGGTCCTTCCGGCGGATGTCTGGTGGAGGAACAGCTTGACCAGCCGCTGGATTTCGATTCTGTGAAAAAACTGGATGCGATCATGGGTTCCGGCGGTCTTGTAGTTATGGATGAGAATACCTGTATGGTAGAAGTTGCCAGATTTTTCATGAGCTTTACCCAGAGAGAGAGCTGCGGAAAATGTGTGCCCTGCCGAGAAGGAACGAAGCGTATGCTGGAGATCCTGGAAAAAATCGTAGACGGAAAGGGAGAGATGTCCGACCTGGACCAGCTAGAAGAGCTGGCATCTATGGTACAGAGCATGGCTCTTTGCGGACTTGGAAAGAGCGCGCCCCTTCCGGTCATCAGTACCTTAAAACGCTTCCGCAGTGAATATGAAGAGCACATTAAGGACAAAAAATGCCGTGCGAAAGTCTGTACGGCGCTCCGTCAGTTCCACATCAATCCGGAATTCTGTATCGGCTGCGGCAAATGTGCTAAGAACTGTCCGGCAGGAGCTATTACCGGACGGATCAAACATCCGTATACCATTGACAACAATCTTTGCATCAAGTGCGGCGCATGTAAAGACAACTGTAATTTTGATGCAATTTACGTGGAAGCATAGAAGGGAGGATGAATTATGGGAACAATGACAATTGACGGCAGAAAAGTAGAATTTACTGATGAAAAAAATGTTCTGACCGTAATACGGAAAGCAGGAATTAATATTCCTACCTTATGTTACCATTCAGAAGTGTCCACCTTCGGCGCATGCCG
>CALIZJ010000235.1 GCA_938028845.1 uncultured Blautia sp. | reverse complement strand
AGCCGAGGCAAAAGCGTATTTCCAAGCTCTTTTACCTTTCCCCGCAGCGATATTGCCGCGCAGGACATGGTGCTCTTGCCCTTCATTCCCGTCAGCGCAATATATCCCTTTTTCTTCAAGCGGTCATAAAAGCTCTTGCCCTTTGCAGTCAGAAAGTAAAGGCTGTTTTCATCGGCGTCCATCATATCGACGGCGCAGGTAACAGGCAGCCCGCCATCGTCAATCGTTGCTGCGATAGCTGTATGGATTTCTTCCTGTAAATATTTTAAGTATCTGCCTGCTGACATAGCATCCCCTCCCTCCAAAAGGAAAGCCGGAGCCGTTCTTCCGACAGCCCCGGCCGATTGGAATTTTCCGCTTAGGCAAAGAAGAAGCCTGCTGTCATATCCAAATAGTTTTGACCGCTGTATGCAGGATACTGCCTGCCGACTTCCGCCTTAAACTCGTCTGCGTTCTTGCAGCCTGCCGCAATCTTTTTCAGATTCTCCAGATAGTCGATCTTTGTCTGGGCGTCTTTCAGATCCTCCGGCGTGTAGTGCGAGGTGAGGATCAGGTTATAGCCCTTTGCAATGTAGCTGCGAAGCTCTGCAATCATGGCGTCGGCATGACCTGCACCTGCCACGATGGAGTGGCAGTCATGGCCCAGCATGTGGGTGTAAACCACGTTGATTTCAGGAATCTCCACATCAAAAGCATCTGCTGTCTGCTTGATAATAAAATCCATGCCGCCGATGGTCACCTTGCCGGATTCCACCACATTGGTGATCTTGTGGACGGAGGAATCAAAGCTTTCTCCAAATGAGCTGGTAAAGCTGTCGATTAGAGCCTTGCCGCCGCCGTTTTCGGAATAATCTACGGCGTTCTGCGTTGCAAATTTCGGCACATTGGGCAAAAAAGTCGCTCCCGCGCCATGATAGGCAACAAGCATACCCTCTACTTCCATATCCTTCAAATATTCCGTAAGCTCTCTGATATTGTCAAAGAAGCAGGGAGACTCAATGATAACGGCTTTTCCGTTTTTCTCCACGACGAACACCTCGTCGTCGATAAAGTCATTGGTCTTATAGGCGTGCAGCTTGATATCCCCGAAATCATAGATGTTCATTTCGCCTTTTGTAAGTTTTACAGATTTAAAAGTATTTTTGTTCATGATGATAGCCTCCTGAAAATGATTCTGCATATTTCTGGCTCCGCAGCGGCCGTCCTGCGTAACTCTTGTCTTTATTATAGCGCTTAAGGCTCTGTTGTAAAGTAAGCACAATATTGTGCTGTAGTTACCTAAAGGATACTATTAGGCAAGCTGCCGGAAGAAAATAAATGTGTATCCACGGGATTTTTAAGCCTTTGAAGGCTTAAAAAATTTTGATCTCCAGCGGCTTCTTGACGAAAAATCCGCCATATTGTATAATTAGAAACAAGGTTTCTATCAGAAACTATAGGAGGTAAGAATCATGAGTGAGCAAAAATCAGTGAAAGACCTTCCTGCTTGTCCGGTGGAAACGACGCTGACGCTGATCGGGGATAAATGGAAGGTTCTGATTTTGCGTGATCTGATGCCGGGGACAAAGCGATTTGGAGAGCTTAAAAAATCAATCGGGAATGTGTCGCAGAAAGTGCTGACGGCGCAGCTTCGGGCAATGGAGGAGAGCGGACTGCTTACCCGAACGGTCTATGCCGAGGTACCTCCACGAGTGGAGTACACACTAACTGAGCTTGGAAAAAGCCTGAAGCCCATTTTAGACGCCCTGTGGAATTGGGGAGAGGAATACAAGGCCGCCTTGAGATGATCTCTGCCTACAAGAGTAAAAATTAGAGACTGAAAAAGCTTGATTTCAAACCGTTTTTAGCGCATAAACTTTGAGGGGTAAGGTGTTTGTACCTTACCCCTCGATTTTGCATTTGAAAGCGTCTTCCTCTATATATCGCACTCGAATATAAGCATTTCACATTGATCGTCAACTGCCGGTTCTTTCTTGTAATTGGAATAGGTCGATATGCTTTTGAAGCCACATTCTCTTAAATATGCTTCCATTTCGCCGTATCGGTACAAGTGCGTCTGAAAATCCATGCTTTCGCTTTGCAATAACTCAGCGCCATTATAGAGTTCGTAAATAGATGGAGAAAACTGCGTCTGGCTGGTTTCATCATAGTGGTTTTTTCCTTTCAGGAGCAGGTCAAATCCCTCTTTCGTTTTCACCGAAACACTTGTTTGGTAGCCGCTGTCCTCGTCGCACCTGTCAAAGACGGTATCAGCAGCGAACACGAATTTTCCGCCGGGAGCAAGCAGCTCTTTCATCTTCTGTAAAATCCCTTTGCATACACTCATGTCTGTAAACAAGGAGATTGAGCCGGAGGGGATAAAAATATAATCA
>CALIZJ010000234.1 GCA_938028845.1 uncultured Blautia sp. | reverse complement strand
CGACACGAGGATTTTCAGTCCTCTGCTCTACCAACTGAGCTATCTGGGCATTTGCAGAAAAATACTACAGGAGGTATATTACCATAGTTTTCCGGATTTGGCAAGAAAAAATATTCTGTCAACGGATGATTTTTTAGTTTCAGGTTTCTATATCCAAGCGAGGTAAGATTTGCAATGAAACAGTTCAGAATTTATACATATGTAAGTTCGTTTTGTACATGGAGTTTTTGGGAAGACCATGTAATAATTAAAATAACTATATGGTCAGGAGGTTATAGAAAATGAGTCTTATAATATCAGAAAAAGATAAAGAGATTTTAAGAGAAACTGCAAAAGAACAGATGGAGTTTGCCCAGTCACAGACAAATCAGAAAAAGGTTAAAGAGTGGTATCTCCACAATGCCTGCAAAGGAGAACGTCCGTTGATCCACCTGGAACTTGACACCTTTGAACAGGAAGTTCTGCCCCTGTTTATGAAATGTGAGGGGAAGGATGCGAGGGAAATCGAACGCCAGCTTTATAAAAACTTTCTTAATGCAAAGCTGTTTGAAGACGATAAGGTAGTGCCGGATTATTTTGGGGTTCCCTATGAGACCTGGTTTACCCTTTTCGGGATCAATGTACATATGGAAAAATCAAAGGAAGCGGACAGCGTAGGCCATCATTTCGTAGAAGTTTTGGGAGATTTGGAGGAGGATTACGAAAAAATCGGAAAAACCGATTTCGTTGTAAAGAAAGAGGAATCTGAGAAAAAGGCAGATGAACTTCGGGAAATCTTTCGGGATATCCTGCCTGTAAAGATGAAGATGGACGCCCTTTACAGCGTGCCTACACAGATGCTTGTACATATCATGAGCATGGAAAATATGATGTTTAATATGTATGACTATCCGGAGCTCTTCAAAAAAATGATGGATACCATAGCAGAGGATACCCTTGCATACTACCGCTATCTGGAAAAGGAACAGGTGATACTTCCAACAACTGCCTTTGAATGGGTGGGACAGGGTTCTGCAGCCTTTAACAACGAACTTCCAGGGGAAGAGGAACTTAAGAAAAGACCTTTTACTACAAAAGATGTATGGGGATTTATGGATTCTCAGGAAACTGTGGGAATTTCTCCTGCAATGTATGAAGAATTTATTTACCCCTGTTATAAAAAGATTTCAGAGCAGTACGGCTTACTTTCTTATGGCTGCTGCGAACCGGTAGACCCTATTTGGGATAATTGTATTTCAAAGTTTGAAAACTTAAGAAAGGTATCCATCTCACCCTGGTGCAACGAAGAGGTTATGGGAGAGCGGCTTAGAGGGACCAATGTAATCTTCCACAGAAAACCAAGCCCCAATTATCTGGGAGTGGGAGACACCCTTGACGAGGAAGCTTTCCGGGCGCACATCCGAAAGAGCATCCTGGCAGCAAGAGGCTGTGAGATGGAAATCACCCAGAGGGATGTTTATACCATTAACCATGACCTGAAAAAAGCCCACCGCTATGTGGAGATCATAAGAGAAGAAATAGAGAATAACTGGAGGTAAGATAAAAAAGTCATGAAAATTGCAGTAAAGGATTATCAATTAGGAGAAATCTGCCTGCGCTATCTGTTTGACCAGGAGGAAGGGCACGTATCCATGGTCCTTCTTCCAAAAGGGATGGAATCCTGTTACGAAGAACGGAGACAGGAATTGATCAGCCGCGGAGCCAGGGGGCCTGCGTGGGAGCCGGGAAATCTCTGCCATCTGTCCCTTAGCCACCATCCCCAGGGGAATGGAGCGGGAGGAACTTTAAAATACGGCATTTCTGAAAAAATGCTCAAATACAAAGAGCAAAGGGTCATCCCTACAGAGACAGGGCAAAAGATCGCTACTATCCTGGAAGCAGAGGAAGGGTACCAGGCAGAGCATATCGTTACTTATACAGAAGGAGAGTGTGGGATAGAAGTGGAAACCGTCTTTTGGAATCATACGGATCAGACGGTTACACTGAAGCTTCTTACCAGTTTTACCCTGGACAATTTAAGCCCGTTCCAGAGAGACGATGCCCCTTATAAGTTATATTTCCACCGTTTCCGGGGCGGATGGAGCCTGGAGGGAAAGCATGTGGAGGATTCCATAGAGGATCTGAATCTGGAATCAAGCTGGACCAGGGCTTTTCCGGAAAGCGAGCGGTACGGCGGGCTGGGTTCCCATCCGGTGAAGAGATGGTTCCCCTTTGGCTGTGTGGAAGACAGGGAAAAGAAAGTATTCTGGGCAGCACAGGTGGGGATCAATTCTTCCTGGCAGATGGAACTGTCCAGGGATGGAGACTGCTATTCCTTCTCCGGCGGAATGGCGGACAGCGAGTTCGGCGGCTGGCAGAAAAACGTGGAAACAGGAGCCTGTTTCCGGGCGCCGAAGGCATATATAAGTGTAGGAAAAGAGAGCTTATGGGATACCTGTCAGAAACTTACGGGTATGTTTCATAAATATGTGGACAGACAGCCCAAAATCGAGCAGACGCTTCCGGTTATCTTTAATGAATGGTGCATGAGCTGGGGAAAACCAGAGGAAAGCACCCTTATACGGCTGGCAGACAAACTTAAAGAGACATCTGCCGCTTACCTTGTGATTGATGCGGGATGGAGCCGTCAGCCGGAAGGCGTGACAGATCCCCAGGAAGGAAATGGAGACTGGGAGGTGGACGAAAAACAGTTCCCAAAGGGCCTTAAATATGTATCCGAAGAGCTTAAGGAAAGAGGAATCCGTACGGGAATCTGGATGGAATTTGAAGTGACTACAAAGGGTGCAAAGGTACATGGGAAGGACTGGGATGACCTTCACCTAAAAAGTGGCGGAAACCTGATCCAGACAGGGCGTATCCGCCGGTTTTGGGATTTTAGGAAAAAGGAGACTGTGGAATATTTACAGGAAAAGGTGATCGATTTTCTTTGTGAAAATGAGATATCTTATCTGAAAGTAGATTATAACGGCTCCATTGGAGCCGGCTGTGATGGAATGGAAAGCCCAGGGGAAGGTCTTCGGGCACAGATGGCGGCAGTTCTTTCATTTTTCCAGGAAATCAGGCGGCAGCTTCCGGAGCTGGTAATCGAAAACTGTGCTTCCGGAGGACACCGGCTGGAGCCTTCCATGATGGGAGTGACTGCTATGAGCTCCTTCTCAGACGCCCATGAGTGTAGAGAAATCCCTTATATTGCAGCAAATCTTCATGCATTGATCCTTCCCAGGCAGAGCCAGATCTGGGCGGTGATCCTGCCGGAGCTTTCCATACAGGAGATACGCTATCGTCTTACTTCTACTATGCTTGGCAGGATGTGTCTCTCCGGGGATGTGACGGCCCTTTTGCCAGAACAGTGGGAGGAAGTGAAGCGTGCCTGCAGCTTTTATGAGGAAGTAAAAGATGTGATCAAATACGGACGTTCCTTCCTGGTAAGAAAGAGCACAGATAACCAGCATCATCTTAAGGGCAGCCAGATGCTCCTGCGGGTATGGGATAGGAAACTGCTTGCTGTGGCCCATTCCTTTGGAGAGGAAATACAAAACCTGGAAGAGGAACTTCCAAAGGGCGAATGGAAAGAAGCGGCGTCCTTTGGAGATGAATTCCTTATAAGAAAAGAAGGAAACCACTTGATTTTTTCTCCGGAAAAACAGTGGCAGGCACAGGCAGTCCTGTATGTGAAATAAATAAATTCAAAAAAAGAACCTCGGTTTAACCGAAGTTCTTTTTTTATCCATATAAATTTCTTTTTATCCTTTTACCGCACCGGCAGTACCGCTTACAATATATTTCTGGCCGCACAGGTAAAGGATTACGATGGGTGCTACCGTAAGTGCGATATCTGCAAAGATCATGTTCCAGTCATTAAAATGCTCTCCGAAGAAATTGTAAATGGAGTTGGTCATTCCAAGTTTTTCGTTGTCGCTTAAAAGGTACAGAGGAGTTACGAAGTCGTTCCATGCACCCAGGAAGTTCAGTACCAGACCGGTAATGGTAGCTGGCTTTAACAGAGGAAAGACCACCCGGAAAAATAACTGGGAGGGCGTGCAGCCGTCGATTACAGCCGCCTCGTCAAGCTCTCTGGGAATACTTTCGTAAAAGCCGTAGTATAAAAATACCAGGAAGGGGATTCCCAATGTGGCAAATTCCAGAATGATTCCTACATAGGTATTCTGAAGATGAAGGAATTTCAGAGTAAAAAGTGTAGTTACATAGTTTACCGGAGCGATCAGTCCTAAAAAGAAGTAAACATAAAGGGCATTGTTAAGCTTCGTAGGTCTTCTGCTTAATACATAAGAAGCCATAGCGCCTGTGAGAACACAGATGATCACCGATACGCCTGCCATGAGCATACTGTTGCAGAAAGCGCGGACAAGAGACGCTGCCTGGATCACTTCAAGGTAGTTCCCCCACTGGAATACTTCCGGAAGGGCAAAGGACAAAGTTCTGGATTCCTCTACCGTTTTCAGGGAGTTAATGATAATAAAATAAATAGGGAGCAGGATCACAAAGCTTAAAACCGCTATAAAGAGAAAATGAATGATCCGCTTTATTTTTTTGATAGTTCTTATATTATTCATTGTTCTCCTTTCCTCGCAGTGCATACTGCATTCCCAATGCAATTACCACTGTGATCACAAAGATTACCACATTCAGTGCATTTGCCATTCCGTAGCGTCCCAGGCCGAATTCTTTAAACACCTGGGTATTGATAACCTCTGTCAGTCCGCCGGGACCGCCGCCTGTTAAGGAGTAGATAATGTCGAATACGCGGAGACCGTGAATGGTGTTGAGCACAATGACGGTGGTGAGAGACGGGCGAAGGAAAGGAAGGGTGATCTTCCAAAACTGTATCCATTTGCTTGCTCCGTCTATGGAAGCCGCCTCATAGTATTCTTCCGGTATCATTTGCAGTCCGGCAAGGAGGATCATCATGTTCCATCCGGCCATTCTCCAGATTTCTACTGCCATGGTTGAGCCAAGAGCGGTGGAAGCCTCAGTAAGCCAGGAACGGGTAATGGATTCCAGCCCTAAAAGGGACAGGATAGCATTGAAAGGTCCGTCCGGCTTTAATACGGATACAAAGGTGATACCGATAATGAGCGGCGCCAGAGCATAAGGGAGAAAGAAGATGGTACGGAAAACAAACCGGCTTTTCAGTCCCTTGTTTAAAAGCAGCGCCAGCCCAAGGCCAATTAATGTTTTAAAGATTACAGTGATAATGGTAAATTCAAAAGTGTGGGCGATGCTTGCCAGATAAGGGCCGCCCTTTGACTGGAAGATATTGATATAATTTTCAAGTCCGATAAAATCTAATCCGGGTCTTGTAATATTCCAGTTTGTAAAGGATATGATCATTCCGGCGAGAGTAGGTATGATGTAGAGTACCGTGTATAGAATAAAAGCCGGAACTACAAATTTTATTCCATAATATTTTTTCTTATACATGATTCATCTCCTGACTGTCTGATAAAATAAGGGAATGGCTGACGCCAGCCATTCCCTGGTACACGATGTAGCTGTTATTCTGCGAAACTCGGCTGTCTTAAATCGTCGATTCCCTGAAGAACGTCTGCACCGGAGGTTCCGGAAACAAACATTCCCTGCATCAGATTACCAACCTGTGTATTGTCCCAGTAAAGGATACCGTCCTCAGCGGTAAGACCGGAGGAGCTTGCTCTTGCCATAACATCTTCATATGCTGCTGGTACATTTCCAGGAATGTCGTTAAGGGAGCATGGACCTAAATCCAGACGTGCTTCATAGTAAGCAGTCAGGTTTTCCGGACGAGCCAGGAAGTTCAGATAATCGTAAACTGCGTCTGCTACCTTTGTGTCTTTATTTACACAACGTCCAATACCGCCTGCAGATACGCCGAAGGTTGTATTGTCATTTAACGGGATTGGGAACATTCCGAAGGTGTCTGCCGGCATATCCGGATTGATCGCTTCTACTTCTGCCGGGAATGTGGTATAGGTTACGCACATTGCATAGTCGCCGGATGCCATTTTGGACGGTGCATCTTCCCAAGTGTTTGCCATAAAGTCATCGCCGAAGTATCCTGCATCGTTCAGTTCTACCATCTGATCCAGTGCTGTGGCAAGACCTTCCTGACCAGCCAGAGTCTGTGTATTATCATTTAATCCATCATAGAAACCAGGATTATCTGCCTCTGTCTGAGTGGTCAGACCGCTTAACCATACACCTAAATGCCACTGAGCTGCGCCTGCTTCATAGATCGGAGTTTTTCCGATAGCAAGAACCTTATCACAGGCATCCTTAAAGCTTGCAAAGTCAGTAGGAACTTCTGTGATTCCTGCCTCTTCAAAAATGTCTTTGTTGTAGAGGATTCCCCATCCGTCTACGCTCCATGTCTGGAACTGGAGAATTTTATCGTTGTATGTAACGCCTTCTTTTGCCCAGTCAACATAATGGATTACCCATTCCTGATCGGAAAGGTCCATCATATATTTATCCGGCTGATATTTCTGCATGGTAACACCAGAACGGGTGTAGAAGATGTCTGCGCCTTCGCCTACAGCCAGTTTGGAACCAAGTACGTTTTCATACTGGTCATCCGGGCTTACCTGCCATTCAATTTTATTTCCAGATTCTTCTTCATATTTTGCTGCCAGCTCTTTGTCAATATCTTTGACCCATCCGGCTCCTGCTGCGATCGTAATGGTATCTCCTTCTGCATACACTGCTGTGCTTCCAAGAAGAACGGCTGTCATAGCGCCTGCAACTGCTGCTGTCATTACAACTTTCTTGTTTTTCATATCGTATCCTCCTTACACGATTTGCTTTGATGAAATTATTATAATTGTTTGTTTTGCGAAAATCTTTAAACAAAATCAACTTCCTCTTGTGCATTTTTTGTACCAGCTATGAATTGCTCCTTGAATGATTTGTACCTTTCGACTATAATTAAAGGAATCAAAAAGACGGAGAAAATTGTCTATGAGATCACTTCATTTTAAATTGTTTTGGAGATATGCGCTTTTGATCTTTTCCTTAAGCGCTGTGTTCATGCTCCTTTTGTATCATATCATGGGAAACGAATTCCGTTCCAATGCACAGGGGGAACTGCAGGCGGACTGTGATAATATTTCTACGCTTTTAGACACCCAAGTGGAGCAGATGGATCAGCTTTCTAAGAGGATCGTGGATTCCAGGCAGCTTCGGGCTTTATTTCTTGAGGATAATTATTCCGGAGATGCAGATTCTTATTATCATAAAAATGATTTTTCAAATGCTTTATTTGATATTATCCGGCTGTCTTTCGATCATCTGAAGTTAAATATGTTTGATATGTCGGGAAGATTTATCCACGTAGGAGATACCAGCATATTTAAATACCAGGAGCCGGAGAGTATCACCGGCGTTCCATGGGTGGAGCCGGCTCTTGAAATACATGGAAAAAAACTCCTCCTTGCCCCGCGGATTCCTGAACTGAATACGGTATCTGAGCCGGTCTTATCCCTTGTCAGGGCGTTCGCACCGGAAAATCCTGTGAAAGAGACAGCCATTTTGGAACTGCAGATGGAGTATTCTTATATTGAGAATAAAATTGCAGATGCCATTCATAATCAAAAGGATAAGAAAAAGATTTTTGTTTATAACCATGCGGGCGAAAGGATTTATCCGTACGGGGATGAGGTGCCGGCGGAAACAGAAAACTACATACAGGATTTTCTTAAAAGTGAGGGTCAGGAAAGCGGAAAATTATACAGAACGGTAAACAGCAGCAATGCTCCTATATTATTTGTCATAAATTCGTCCGCTTTTACAGAATGGACGGTAATCGTCTCAGAAGCAGAACGGGATCTGTTTGCCGCCTTTTTTTCCTTTCAGCAGATGATCATAGCTGCCTCTGTTCTTGTGCTGGTTTTGATGCTGATCCTTACGAACCGTATTGCAGCAGGACTTTCCACGCCCATACGGAAACTGGAACAGACGGTCTGCTCTTTGGATCTGAATCATCTGGAAAAATTTGAACTTCCGGAATATAAAAACAGTTACCGGGAGCTGGCATCCCTTTATCATTCTTTTGGAGAGATGAAAGAAAACCTGCAAAATTCTCTTCAGAATACCATCGATGCGCGCACCCAGGCAGTAAACGCACAGATGCTTGCTCTGCAGTCCCAGATGAATCCGCATTTTCTATATAATACCCTGTCGTCCATCAGTATTCTGGCGGAGGACGGAGAGAATGAAAAAGTGATAAAAATGTGCGATGACCTGTCTATGCTGTTAAGGTACATTGCATCAGGCGCCGGCGCTATGGTGACAATAGAGGAAGAAATAAAACATACCGTTTCCTATATGAATCTGATCAAGGTAAAATATGAGGAGCGTATCCAGTTTGCTATAGATATCCCAGAGGAAATGCGCGGGATCAAAGTACCGAAATTAATGATCCAGCCTCTTGTGGAAAACAGCGTGAAATATGGATTAAATGTTACGCCTCCATGGGTGATAGAGATCCATGGGGAGTGCAGGGACGGATACTGGTATCTGATGGTAAAGGATAACGGTACTGGATTTACAGAAGAATATCTGAACAGTTTTTGGGAAGAAGCAAAAGGTATCTCAGACGAGAGCAGGCAGATACCGGAACTTGAGGTAAATGGAATGGGAATCCTAAACCTTTATCTCCGCCTGTGGCTCCTTTATGGAAAACGTATGTTTTTTAAGCTGGGAAACCGTCAGGACGGAGGCGCACAAATAACAATAGGAGGTCCTTTGGACAAATGAAAAACAGGAAGATCAAAACCATTGTGGTAGAAGACGAAGTCCTTCTGCTGAAAAATATCGAAAAGAAGATCACGCAGACCAATTCCGCTTTTTCTGTGGCGGGGAGTGCCTATAACGGACAGGATGCCCTTACGCTTATAGAGAAAGATCCGCCGGATGTGGTTTTTACAGATATACGAATGCCTATTATGGACGGCCTTCGCCTTACAGAGATTTTAAAGGAGCGGTATCCCTTTATCCTGGTAGTGATCGTAAGCGGTTATGACGACTTTGAGTATGCCCGGAAAGCCATTGTCTACGGCGTGTGCGATTATCTTTTAAAACCAATACGAATAGATGAATTGGAAAAAACCTTAAAGAAACTGGAAGAAAAGGTGCTGATCCGTTCTTCTCAAAAGGCAAATTCCATAATAGAGGCACAGCTTCACAGGGCGTATCCTTTAGAGATGGACGAGGATCTTAAGCAGTACCTGCAAAACAAGTCTTTTGGGATGTTTATGGCATGTACCGGGAATCTCAGGCTGCGTGCAAAATACCAGGCAGACATAGAAAGGGAACAGGACTGGAAAGAGATAATGGAAATGGTTTGTCCTGTAGGAAACAGTTTTTATGTGTTTAAAGAAATGGCAAATGTGTACGTTTTGCTTGGGGAAGGATGCGGGGATATAAAAGATACAGCAGAGTTCCTGTTAAAAGAGGGCAAAAACCGTTTCTCGGATATGGAAGTAAATATTTCTTATATGGAGGAGGAAGTCCCCTGGGGGCAGCTTCATGAGGCATTCCGGCTGGAAAGGCAGAGTTTGTTTGGTAATTTAAGAATCGGTCACTCCGGGCTGTTTTCTGACAAAACAGAGACAAAAGAGCAGGCGCCGGCAGTTTTGTCTGCGGTTTCCCAGAACCATTTGCAGACAATGCTGAATTCCGGCAATACTTCCGGAATGAATAAAATGCTTCTTCAGTTGTTTGAAGAATGGGAGAAAAGCGCCTGTCCCCAGCAGTGGGTGGAAAAGATGCTCCATCAGATCCTTCTTTTGCTTCAGCAGAATCTTTATTTTTCAGAAGAAGATTATGAAAAAATGTTCCAGAATGTGTTTGAAACCCTGGAAATGGGAAGAGATTTGGAAAATTCTGCCCTTTTGATCGCCCAGGAGCTTTCCGGATGGGTGAAAAAGAATCAGGAGGTTCCTTCAGAGATCGAAGAGGCGATCCAGCAGATGGATGTATACATCCGCAAGCATTATACAGAGGCGATCAATCTTTCAGAACTGGCGGCAAAATACCATTTTAACCATTCCTATATGACCCGGCTTTTTAAGAAGCTGAAAGGGCAGACGCCCATTAAGCTGATCAATTCCCTTCGGATGGCGGATGCCAGGGAAATGTTGAAAAACAAGGAATTGTCTGTGCGGGAGATCAGCGAGACCTTAGGATTTACAGACCAGCATTATTTCAGCCGTATATTCAAAGAGGCCACCGGAGTGACCCCTAAAGAATATCGTATGATGGAAAAATAACAGTGGTTTTATCTTGCCATCTGATAGATTTTTTCCATATCTTTTCGGTTTAACTGCTTGAATACCCCGATGGTGCGGGTGTCTTCGTAGCTGCATCCAAAAGCAAGTTCGTGAAGCTGCTCATCGGTAAGGTCAAGACCAAGCTCGTGAAGGTTTGTAGGCATATCCACAGAGCGGAAAAATGCTTCCATGGCCTCGATCCCTAAAAGGGCAGTCTGTTCAAAGTCTGTGCTGTAAGGGATGTCAAATACATTGGTGGCGAACTGGGCAAAGCGTTCCGGGTTTTCCTGGTAAACATACCGTGCCCAGCTGCCCCAGACAGCGGCAAGGGCAGCCCCGTGGGCTGCATCATACTTGCCGCCCAGCTCATGGGCGAGCTGGTGGCAGGCCCAGTCTCCTCCGGCAGTGCCGCATCCGGTAAGGCCGTTGTGGGAAAGGCTTCCCGCCCACATGATTTCCGCCCGGGCATTATAGTTCCCTGGCTCTTTCATAAGGATACGGGCGTTATAAATTACCGTCTGCATAAGGGCTTCGCTGATGCTGTCCGTCATTTCCATGGTCTCGATATTTACGAAATACCGTTCCATAGTGTGCATAAGAATGTCCACACAGCCGCTTTCTGTCTGGTACTGGGACAGAGAGTAGGTAAGGCGGGGATTTAAAATTGCGAACTTAGGACGGCACAGGTCAGACTTTATGCTTCCCCGTTTCTGCCAGCCATCTTCGTTGGTAAGCACACAGGAATTGCTCATTTCGCTTCCGGAAGCGGCGATGGTAAGAACCACGCCTACAGGAAGACAGGCTTTCGGTGTTTCTGTTTTCAGGAAAAAATTCCATACGTCTGTCTGGGGGTTAGCAACGCCGTAGCCGATGGCTTTGCAGGAATCAATGACACTCCCGCCGCCTACGGCAAGGAGAAAGTCCACCCCTTCTTTTTTACATAGTTCAATCCCTTCCCGTACCTTTGAAAGACGGGGGTTTGGGACAACGCCTCCAAGCGTTATGTATGAAATGCCGGCCTCGTCCAGACTGTTTTTTATTTCATCCAGAAGTCCGGAACGTACGGCGCTCCCGCCGCCGTAATGGATCAATACTTTTTTGCAGTTCTGTTCTTTTAAAAGAGAACCGGTCTGCAGGTGGGTATCTTTTCCAAAGATTACCCTGGTGGGTGTGTAATATTCAAAATTTCTCATAGTAAATGCTCCTTCACGTACATATGCAAAATTCTTTTCTTCTTACATTAAAACAGATATGGGACCATTAGTCAAAAAGAAAATATAATTTTTGCTGCTACGGAAAAAAAACGGGTAAAATTGCAGAAAAGAATAAAAAAATTTTTGAGAGACGGACAAATGTCTTTTGTGAATTGACACGTGCGGGGGAATCATGTATAATCGAGGAAGGTCAAAAGAAAGGGGAAACTACCTTTCCCCTTGTCCGGCACTGATAATAGATTCTAGGAGGATGAATTATGTATTCATTAGAGGAAATCGAGCAGGTTGATAAAGAGATTGCAGATCTGATCGAGGCGGAAGTGAGACGGCAGAACTCACATATTGAATTGATAGCTTCTGAAAACTGGGTTAGTAAAGCGGTGATGGCTTCTATGGGAAGCCCTCTTACAAATAAATACGCGGAAGGGTATCCGGGAAAAAGATTTTATGGAGGCTGCGCGTGCGTGGACGAAGTAGAGTCCTTAGCTATTGAACGTGCGAAAAAACTTTTTGGCTGCGAATATGCAAATGTTCAGCCTCACTCCGGTGCACAGGCAAATATGGCGGTATTTTTTGCCATGCTTAAGCCGGGAGATACGGTTCTTGGCATGAACTTAAATCACGGAGGACATCTCACCCATGGAAGCCCTGCAAACATGTCCGGAACATATTTCAACGCAGTTGCATATGGAGTAAACGATGAAGGCTTTATCGACTATGATAAAGTTCTTGAGATCGCTAAGGAATGTAAACCGAAAATGATCATTGCCGGAGCCAGCGCTTATGCCAGAACCATAGATTTTAAAAGATTCAGGGAAATCGCAGACGAGGTAGGCGCTTATCTGATGGTGGATATGGCGCACATTGCAGGCCTTGTGGCCGGCGGACAGCACCCAAGTCCCATTCCTTATGCAGATGTAGTAACCACTACTACTCATAAGACCCTGCGCGGGCCCCGCGGCGGACTGATCTTAAGCAGTGCGGAAAACGCAAAGAAATTCAACTTTAACAAAGCAGTTTTCCCAGGTATTCAGGGCGGACCTCTCATGCATGTGATCGCAGCAAAAGCAGTTTGCCTAAAAGAAGCGCTGCAGCCGGAATTTAAAGAATACGCACGCCTGGTAGTAGAAAATGCCAAGGCTTTGTGTGAAGGGCTGAAAAAGCGCGGCGTGGATATCGTTTCCGGCGGCACGGATAACCATCTGATGCTGGTGGATTTAAGAAATCTTAATGTAACAGGTAAAGAGATGGAAAACCTTCTGGATGAAGTTAATATCACCTGCAATAAAAATGCCATTCCAAATGACCCGCAGTCTCCTTTCGTTACAAGCGGCGTACGTCTTGGAACACCTGCAGTAACCTCCAGAGGCATGATGCCGGAAGATATGGATACGATTGCAGAAGCAATCTCTCTTATGCTTAAGAGCAGGGAAAATAAAGAACAGGCAAAGGCCCTGGTAAAATCCCTCACAGATAAATATCCTCTGATTGGTTAATAAATTATGAAGTAAATGTAAAAAACAGACAAGGGCGTCCGAAAAAAGAGGACGCTCTTTTGTTTGTTCCGCAAACAGGCATATTGCTTACTTTTAAGCTGGTTTTTTAGGCAGTTTATAGTTTAACGCATTAAAATTTTACTTGGTTAATCAGCATATTTGTGGTATTATATTACGGGATGCTTAAATATTTGCAACATTTTGCCAAATGGCTTGTTGTAAAGAAAAATTTTAAGTATAATAAAAGGAAAGAATTACAAGGAGGTAAAAAACATGAGTGAAAAGAAAAAAGGCGGAGGAGCCCTTTTAGGAGCGGCATTCCTGATGGCAACCTCAGCGATCGGACCGGGCTTTTTGACACAAACGGCAAAATTCACAGGGGATTACCAGGCAAGCTTCGGCTTTGTTATCCTGTTTTCTATTATTTTGTCAGCAATCGCCCAGATGAATATCTGGAGAGTACTTTGTACCAGCGGGCTGCGCGGTCAGGATGTGGCGAATAAAGTTCTTCCTGGATTGGGATATGTGGTTGCGTTTATGATTGTATTAGGAGGCCTTGTATTTAACATTGGTAATGTAGGCGGAGGCGCGTTGGGATTCAATACCCTTTTGGGAATTCCTACGAAGGTAGGCTATGTCCTTGCCGGCGGTCTTGCTATTATAGTATTCCTGGTGAAAAATGCAAAAGCGGCTATGGATACGCTCACCAAGGTGCTGGGGGCAATTATGATCGTGGTAATTTTCGTAGTGATCGTGATCGTGAAACCGCCTCTGGGAGATGCGCTTGTAAATACGTTTGCTCCTTCTGCTGGAGTAACGAAACTGTTCCCAGCCATCATCACTCTGCTTGGCGGTACAGTTGGCGGATATATTACCTTTGCAGGGGCACATCGTCTGATCGATGCAGGTATAACCGGGGAAAAGAATTTAAAAGAAATCAATAAGAGCTCTGTTATGGGTATCGTAATTGCAGCCATCGTACGAGTTTTCCTTTTCCTTGCTGTGTTGGGCGTTGTTGTACATATGGCGTCAGGAGAGACTCTGGATTCCGCAAATCCGGCGGCAGACGCTTTCTTAAGAGGAGCCGGACAGATCGGTTACCGTTTCTCAGGACTGGTACTTCTTTGTGCAGCTATCACCTCCATTATCGGTGCGGCTTATACTTCTGTATCCTTCCTGAAGACCTTCCATAAGAGCATTGAAAAAAATGAAAACTGGGTGATCATCGGATTCATCGTAGTTTCCACATTGATCATGCTCATCCTTGGAAACCCTGCCACACTTCTGGTAGTAGCAGGAGCGTTAAACGGACTGATCCTTCCAATTACACTGGCGATCTGCCTGATCGCTTCCCAGAAGAAATCTATCATGGGCAATACATACCATCATCCCATGTGGCTTTTGATCCTTGGTGTTGTTGTAGTTATCCTTGCTGCTTATCTGGGAATTACTACATTTGTATCCAACGTAGGAAGTCTGTTTGCATAAACATAAAAGTTACGCAGGATATGGCGAATACAAAGGTGTGATCCTTATAAGATTGCACCTTTTTACAATAGGAGAGAGAAGATGCAGAATATAAGAATTTTAACAGCCGGTGATTCCTCCCTTCTCGTTGAGTTCGGAAAGGAGATCAGCCCGGAGATCAACAGGAAGATCACAGCAACCGTCCAGCTGATGAAAGAACAGCATATTGAAGGTGTAGTGGATGTGATCCCTGCGTTCTGCTCCCTTCTTGTAAATTATGATCCCCGTGTGATCACTTATGACGAGATCAAGAAGAGAATGCAGAACCTTGTAAAAGTGGATGTCAGATCCAGCGAGGAAAAAAAGAAAATTTTCGAAATTCCTGTATGCTACGGCGGAGAATATGGCCCTGATATAGAAAACATCGCAGAGCATGCTGGGCTGTCTGTGGAGGAAGTGATAAAAATCCATTCTTCCAGAGATTATCTGATCTATATGCTGGGATTTCTGCCTGGATTTTGTTATTTAGGCGGGTTGGATGAAAGGATCCATACTCCCCGTCTCGCGAATCCAAGGATCAAGATCAATGCCGGCAGCGTAGGAATCGGAGGCTCCCAGACAGGAATTTATCCTTTGGATTCCCCAGGCGGCTGGCAGCTTATGGGAATGACTCCCGTAAAAACCTACGATCCAAAGAGAGAGGTGCCGATCCTTGTGGAGGCGGGAGACTATATCCGCTTTGTTCCCATAGAGGAAGACGAATATAAAAGAATCAAAGAACTGGTAGATCGTGGAGAATATCAGTGCGTGGTTCACGAAGGAGAGGTGTAAGATGGGAATTCGCATATTAAAAGGCGGCATGCTGACGACAGTACAGGATCTGGGCCGGACCGGATACCAGAGCCAGGGATTTTCCGTAGCCGGTGTCATGGATGTGCGCTCCTTTAAAATCGCAAATCTGCTCTTGGACAATCCAGAGAATGAGGCGGTACTGGAGTTTACCTTGATCGGACCTACCCTGGAATTTACCTCTGCTACCATCATTGCTATTACCGGCGGGGATTTTCAGCCTACCATTAACGGAGATCCGGCGCCTATGTACACTGCGATCTATATGAATAAGGGAGATATCCTTAAGTTTTCCAGTGCAAGGACAGGAAGCAGAGGGTATATTGCCTTCTCCAGCTATCTGGACATTCCTGTGGTGATGGGAAGCCGGTGTACGAATATGAAGAGCGGTATCGGAGGATTTAAAGGAAGAAAGCTTCAGGCAGGAGATTATATGAATTTCCGCATTAAAAGACGTTATCTTCCCTTCTTCCTTTCCAGAAAGCTGACCTTGGATGAATTTGATCAGGAGGAAGCAGTGCTTCGGGTAGTGATGGGCCCCCAGGATGATGTGTTCAGCAAACAAGGAATCGAGACATTTTTAAACAGTGAATATATAGTGACAAGCGACTTTGACAGGATGGGCTGCAGGCTGGAAGGACCGTTTATCGCACCGAAGGAAACATCGGATATTATTTCGGACGGCATTGCCTTTGGCTCCATACAGGTACCTTCCCATGGAAAGCCGATCATTCTTTTATCAGACAGGCAGACCACAGGCGGCTATGCAAAGATTGCTACGGTTGCTTCCGTGGATATCCCTAAGCTTGTCCAGCGGAAAACAGACCATAAAATACGTTTTCAGCCAATTTCCGTACAGGAAGCCCAGAGACTTTATCTGGAAGAGGTAAAAGAGCTGGATGAAATGCGCAAAGTGATCCATCAGCCCTGCAAGGAAGTCCTGGAATGCCGGCTGGTGGCGAAAAGGCTTAGAAAGCTTTTTGAATAGCAGTGGGGAAGTGTGAAAGTAAACTTTCACATCTACCATTATTGACGCGGCCAGTGCGTCAGCAAGAGGGAAGAAATGATAGAAAAGGAGATATACGAATGGATTTAGAAAAAATCGAAGGTTTGGTAAAGATCATTGAAAACTCTTCATTAACGGAGTTTACCATAAAAGAGGGAGACGTAAAGATCACAATGAGTAAGCTGGATCATCCGCCTATCGTGGCACCGGGAATGGGTGCGGCAGTTCCGCCGGCTCCCGCGGCAGCGGAAATGCCGGCCAAGGAAGAGACAGAAGAGGATGAGAAGCTGTTTATCACCTCTCCGATCGTGGGAACCTTTTATTCCGCACCGGCTCCGGATGCCCCGGCTTTTGTAAAAGTGGGAGACCAGGTAAAGAACGGACAGACCGTGTGCATCCTGGAAGCCATGAAGCTGATGAATGAGATCCAAAGCGAGTTTGACTGTGAGATCGAAGCAGTCCTTGTGAGCAACGAACAGAAGGTAGAATATGGTCAGCCTTTATTCCGCGTGAAGAAATTATAGAAACCAAGAAGGAGGTTGGAGCATTGTTTAACAAGATTTTAATTGCCAACCGGGGGGAGATCGCAGTACGGATCGTACGTGCATGCCGTAATCTTGGGATTCGAAGCGTTGCCATCTATTCCAAGGAGGACGCCAAGAGCCTTCATGTACAGCTGGCAGACCAGAGGATCTGTATTGGAGAGGGTCCTGCGAAAAACAGTTACCTGAATATGGATCGGATCATCACTGCCGCTAAAAATATGGGCGCAGACGCCATTCACCCCGGATTTGGCTTTTTGTCGGAAAACAGTGAGTTTGTGCGCAGATGTGTAGAAAACGGGATCACTTTTATCGGTCCCTCCGCAGAAGTGATCGACAAGATGGGAAATAAATCCCAGGCAAGAAAGACCATGATGGAAGCAGGCGTCCCTGTAGTTCCGGGTACAAAAGAGCCGGTTTACGATGCAGAGGAAGGCAGAAGACTGGCGGCAGAGATCGGTTACCCGGTTATGATCAAAGCTTCCTCCGGAGGAGGAGGAAAGGGAATGCGGGTAGCTGCTTCCGACGATGAATTTGAATTTCAGTTTAATATGGCCCAGAGGGAATCAGCCAATGCCTTTGGGGACGATACTATGTATATTGAGCGTTTTGTGGAAAATCCCCGTCATGTAGAAATCCAGATCATGGCGGATACTTTAGGAAATGTGGTTGCCCTGGGAGAAAGAGACTGCTCTGTGCAGAGAAATCATCAGAAACTGATCGAAGAGTCTCCTTCCCCAGCCATCACAGAAGATATCCGCCGGGAAATGAACCGCTGCGCAGTCCTTGCGGCTAAGACAGTGGGATATACCAATGCGGGCACGATTGAATTTATCGTGGATCCTAAGGGGAATTTCTATTTTATGGAGATGAATACCAGGATTCAGGTGGAACATGGGGTGACAGAGATGGTGACCGGAACGGATCTGATCATCGAGCAGATCCGGGTAGCTATGGGAGAACCCCTAAGCTTTAAGCAGGAAGATATTGAAATCCGGGGCCATGCCATTGAGTGCCGGATCAATGCAGAGATTCCGGAGAAAAATTTTATGCCAAGTCCTGGTGTGGTACAGCATGTACACCTTCCGGCAGGAAACGGCGTGCGTGTGGATACCGGCTTGTATGAGGGCTATAAGATTCCTTCGGAATATGATTCCATGATCGCAAAGGTGATCGTCCATGCGGCGGACCGGGAGGCGGCCATTATGAAGATGCGGGCGGCTTTGGATGAAATGCTGATCATGGGCGTGGAGACAAACCTGGATTTCCAGTACCAGATCATGCGTCATCCTGTTTTCTGCGAGGGAAAGGCAGATACAGGCTTTATTGAAAGTATAATGAAAATCAGTTAAAGGAGGAAGAGAAAATGTACAGAGTGGATTTAAACAGCGATCTGGGAGAGAGCTTTGGACGCTATACCCTCGGATCTGACGATAAGATCATTCCTCTTATCACCTCCGCGAACGTAGCGTGCGGCTATCATGCATCCGACCCGGTGGTAATGGAAAAGACAGTAGCCAGAGCAAAGGAAGCAGGCATCCGCGTGGGCGCACATCCGGGATTTCCGGATCTTATGGGCTTTGGCAGAAGGAATATGAACGTAAGCGGACCGGAAGCAAAAGCTTATACCCTGTATCAGTTAGGCGCCCTTTATGGCTTTTGCAAAGCCCAGGGTATGACCCTTCAGCATGTAAAGCCGCATGGAGCTTTCTATAATATGGCAGCCAAGGATTATGCCCTTTCCAAAGCAATCTGTGAAGCGATCTATGAGTTTGACAAGAACCTTATCGTCCTTGCCCTTTCCGGCGGGGAACTCTCAAGAGCGGCTTTAGATATGGGACTTCGTACTGCCCAGGAGGTTTTTGCAGACCGTGCCTATGAAGAAGACGGTACCCTTGTGGACAGAAGAAAAGAAGGGGCTATGATCACCGATGAGGATGAAGCGATTACCCGTGTTATCCGCATGGTAAAAGAGAAAAAAGTCACAGCCATCACCGGAAAAGACATCCCCATTGAAGCGGACTCTGTATGTGTCCACGGAGACGGAGCAAAAGCTCTTGCTTTTGTGGAGAGGATCCGTAAGACCCTTACGGAAGAAGGGATTACTATCTGCTCACTGGATGAGATCGTATAAAGCTGTGGGAGCCTATTCATCTGTAACCAGGCTGTAAATGCCAAATTGCCCGTTACTGGTCACTGTGTGACCAGTGACGCGAATAGTTTTCTGTTATATTGAATATATTACAAGCCCTGGAAATTTACCGGGGCTTGTTGTATTGTATAGTACAGTGTTTGTCAGTGACTAGGTCACAGAAATAGGATGAGGGATCCTGTATATTATAGACTAAGAAAAAGGTAGGTGACACATACTATGGAAAGAGTGATAATCATTGGCTCCGGCCCGGCAGGAATTTCCGCAGCGCTGTATGCGGCAAGAGGAAATCTGGAGCCCCTTGTGATCCATAACGGCTTCGGCGGACTGGAAAAGGCAGAGAAGATAGAAAATTATTATGGTCTGGAGGCTCCACTTTCCGGAAAGGAACTCCATGAGCGGGGAATCCGGCAGGCAAAGGAGCTGGGGGTACGCTTTTTAGAAGCCCAGGTATTGGGAATGGGCGGTTTTGATACCTTCAAGGTACACACTACAGCAGGAACCTTAGAAGCAGAAAGCGTAATCCTTGCCACAGGGAGCAGCAGGAAAACGCCTAAAATCCCCGGAGTAAAAGAATTAGAAGGCAGAGGTGTGAGCTACTGTGCCATATGTGATGCTTTTTTCTACAGAGGAAAAAATGTTGCGGTTCTGGGAAACAGCGATTTCGCCCTTCACGAGGCAGAGGAACTTGCCAATGTGACAGAAAATGTTACGATTTACACAGACGGAAAAGAACCGGAATTTTCAAAGGATCACTCCCTGACAGTCAATACTATGAAGATCCAGTCCATCGAAGGGGAAGATAAGGTTTCCGGCATTAAGTTAAAAAGTGATGTATCTGTCCAGGGAACAGATAGCAGTCCGGAGGTGCTCGTCCCGGCGGACGGCGTGTTTGTGGCGATAGGAACGGCCGGAAGCACGGAGATTGCCCGTCAGATGGGTGCGGAACTGACGGAAAAAGGAAATGTTAAAGTAGATGAAGAAATGCAGACCACTATTCCTGGACTGTTCGCTGCAGGGGATTGTACAGGCGGGCTGCTCCAGGTGGCGAAAGCAGTTTACGAGGGAGCCCAGGCTGGGATCAGTGCAGGCAAGTATGTAAGACAAAGAAACAAATAAAAAATTGAAAAATCATAAGAAGATCAGCCCCGGATAAAGAGGCGGACAATGAAAGGAGAAAACAGATATGGCTAAAGTGATTACAGCACAGAATTTTGAAGCAGAGGTATTGCAGTCAGAGAAACCGGTAATGGTGGATTTTTGGGCAACCTGGTGCGGACCATGTATGCGTCAGGCTCCTATTGTGGAAGAACTGGCTAACGAAGGGTATGCAGTAGGAAAAGTAGACGTAGATCAGGAGCCGGGCCTTGCACAGCAGTATGGGATCATGAGTATTCCCACCATGCTGATCTTTAAAGGCGGAAAAGAAGTAAACCGTATTGTGGGCCTTACGGCAAAGGATAAATTAAAAAGCCTTTTGGAAGAATAATCTCTTCCAAAAGGCAGGGATCCTTTCTTTGGCATACCGGTAAAGAAAGGGTCAAAAAGTATTCAGCATATGATACAGCCTGGATTTATCAAGCAGCCGGATTCCTCCCCGGGAAACCTCAATACAGCCGTCCTGGCTTAGCTGCTTTAACGCCCGGCTGACTGCTTCCCTGGCGCTTCCGATGGAACGTGCCAGGTTTTCTTTTGTTATGGCGAGGGTATCTGCTCCGTCCTCCGCCGCTTCATCCAGGAGAAAGGCGGCGATTCTCTGGGGAAGGCTTAAGAAAAAGGTACGCTCGATCCCGGCGATAACATCGGAAAAATGCTCTGTGGTAAGCTTATAGGCAAAATTTTCTATATAGATATTCTGCTTCATAAGCTGGGAGAAGATGGCGGCAGGAATAATCAAAAGGTCACAGTCTGTTTCCGCGTCAATCTGTACGTCAAAGGTTATGGCAGAGAGCATACAGGAAGCGGATAAGGTACACACATCCCCGTCCCGAAGACGGTAAAGGGTGGCTTCCTTTCCCTGGGCGGAAAGAAGGTAAACCCGAAGGATACCCTTTAAGAGAAAAAGGGTGCCGAGACACTGCTGTTCTCCGGATTGCACGGCTGCTCCTGCCGGATAATGGGCTTCCCGTACACTGGAAAGGAGAAGGGCTTTTTCTTCTTGGTTCATATGTTCCCAAAAGGGAAGGGTCTGGAAAAAATCTTTGTATTCATCTGTTTTCATATTTTATCTCCGCTCTTTTTAAAGATTCTTTGTTTATCCATTTTGTATTATTGTAAGCCATAGGGGCGAAAAAGACAATACAGGCTTTTTATGTGGAGAAAATTCGTCATTGTTTATGCAGAAGCATAAACAGTAACTTGACAGTCTCCCGGACCCTGGAATATAATTTCTTTATTGAAAAAAGTTTGTCAATAGATACTTTTCATCATGAGGAGGCAGGTATGACGTTATTGGACACACAAAAGGGAAAGTGGTATCATGTGAAAAAGATACTGGAACAGGAAAAAATACAGAGAAGACTGGAAGCGCTTGGAATCCTGGAAGGAACCCGCATCCAGATACTGAATCAGAAAAAAAGCGGCTCTACCATTATCCGGGTGCGGGGCACCAGGTGGGCGGTAGGCCGGGATATCGCAAAGGGCATAGAAGTGGAGGGCTGTCAAAATGAGTGAGCAAGCCATTCGCGTAGCCTTTGTGGGAAATCCTAACTGTGGAAAGACCACACTTTTTAACGCTTTAACAGGAGCAAATCTTAAGGTGGCAAACTGGCCTGGGGTAACGGTGGAGAAAAAGGAAGGAACGGTTACTTATAAGGGGAAAAAGCTGAACCTTGTGGATCTTCCGGGAATCTACAGTCTGACGTCCTATTCCATTGAGGAAAAGGTTTCGCGCAAATGTGTAATGGAAGATGACATAGACGTGATCGTCAATGTTGTGGATGCCTCTTCTTTGGAGAGAAATCTGTATCTGACCATGCAGCTTTTAGAGCTTGGGAAACCGGTGATCCTGGCATTAAATATGATGGACGTGGTGAAAGAACGGGGAATGGAGATTGACAATCACCGCCTTCCGGAAATGCTGGGCCACATCCCTGTGGTGCCGGTATCTGCAAGAAAACGTACGGGACTGAATGTTCTTCTCCATGCAGTGGAGCATCACTTTGAGGAGGATACGAAAAGCCAGGTGCTGAAATATTCGCCGGATCTGGAGGAGAAGATTGAGAAACTCCAAATTCTTTTAAAGGAAAAATATCCGGATCTTAACTATCTTCGCTGGACTGCAGTGAAGCTTTTGGAAGACGACGAAGAGACGAAAAAGGAATACCCTCTGGACGCACCGGATATCCTGGATAAAAGCTACGAAAAAGAGATTATTAATCAAAAATATAATTACATTGAAGAAGTTGTGGAAGAGGTTCTTTTCTATAAGAATGCTTCAAACGAAGGAAAAACCGACCGTGTGGATAAGATCCTCACTCATGAGTTCTGGGGCGTCCCGGTTTTCCTTGGAATCATGGCACTGGTATTTTTCCTTACCTTTACCATTGGGGATGCAGTGAAAGGAATTTTTGAGATCGGGCTTGATGAACTGCTTGCCGGAGCCTCTGCTTTGCTTACCAGTCTTCATGCCTCTGACTGGGTAGTATCCCTTGTGGTGGATGGTGTGATCTCCGGTGTGGGCGGTATCCTTACTTTCCTGCCGAATATTTTTATTTTGTTTTTGGCTCTTGGAATTTTAGAGGACAGCGGTTATATGGCACGTGTGGCCTATGTCATGGATGGGATCATGGGGAAAGTAGGACTTTCCGGAAAAGCATTTTTGCCTATGGTTTTAGGCTTTGGATGTACGGTTCCGGCTGTTATGGCTACCAGGACTTTGGAGAAGGAGGAGGACAGGAAACGGACGATCCTTCTTACCCCTTTTATGTCCTGCTCTGCAAGACTTCCCATTTATGTGCTTTTTTCCTCTATCTTCTTCCCGGAATGTGCGGCGCTGGTTGCCTTTTCCCTGTACGCTTTAGGGCTTGTGGCAGCTATTTTGCTTGCTTTAGTTCTCGGAAAGATAAAAAAGGGAGAGAGTGCAGGAACCCTTCTTATGGAGCTGCCGGAATATAAAATGCCAAACGCCCGTACCATTGCCATTTATGTATGGGAAAAGGTAAAAGATTATTTAAGCAAGGCAGGAACGACGATCTTTGTGGCTTCCATTGTGGTGTGGTTCGTGCTGAATTTTGGAATTCATGGTCTGGTGACGGATGTGCAGGACAGCTTTGGCGCTGTATTAGGGCGCTGGCTGGAGCCGGTGCTGGCACCGGCAGGAATGGGCCTGTGGCAGATCGGTGTTTCCCTTATTGCAGGACTTTCCGCAAAAGAGGTAGTGGTTTCCAGCATGGCAGTCCTTTTTGGCATTGCCAACATCAATTCAGCGGCAGGAATGGGAGAGATGAGTGCGATTTTGGCATCCTATGGTTTTGGACCGGTCAATGCCTACGCGCTGATGGTGTTCTGTCTCCTTTACACCCCTTGTATGGCTACTGTGGGAACCATAAAAAAAGAAAGCAATTCCTGGTCTTTTACAGCAAAGATGGTGGTATTCCAGCTTATCTTTGCTTACCTGGCGGCAGTTTTGTTTTATCAGGTAGGAAGTTTGATTTTCTGATAAAAGAAAAGGAGAATTAAATGAAGATTTTACTGGCGGCATGCAATGCCAAATATATTCACTCAAACTTAGCTGTGTATCAATTAAAAGCATATGCAGGAAAATACAGTGAGCAGTTACATATAAAAGAATATACCATTAATCAGGCAAAGGATGACATTCTGCGGGATTTATACAAAAGCGGTGCGCAGGTGATCTGCTTTTCCTGCTATATCTGGAATATTTCCTTTGTAAAGGAACTGCTGGGTGAATTGCCGAAGATCCTTCCGGGCGTTACCCTCTGGGTGGGCGGCCCGGAAGTTTCTTTTAACGGGGAAAATTTCCTAAAAGAAAATCCATGGGTAAAAGGCGTAATGCTTGGGGAAGGGGAGGAGACCTTCCTGGATCTTGCCGGTTATTACCTGGAGGGAAAAGGAAGTCTTTCAAATATTAAGGGAATCGTGTACAGGGAAGGGGAAGAAATCTGTTCCAATGGAAAAAGAGAGCCCATAGATCTTGGAAAGCTGCCTTTTGCCTATGGGGATCTGGGGGCTTTTGCAAATAAGATCCTGTATTATGAGAGCAGCCGCGGCTGTCCTTTTTCCTGCAGTTATTGTCTTTCTTCTGTGGATAAATCCCTGCGCTTTCGGCCAATGGAACTTGTAAAAAAGGAACTGCAGTTTTTTATAGACCAGAAGGTGCCCCAGGTGAAGTTCGTGGATCGTACCTTTAACTGCAGGCACAGCCATGGGATGGAAATCTGGAAGTATATTAAAGAGCATGACAATGGAGTGACCAATTTTCATTTTGAAATTTCCGGAGACCTCTTGACTGAAGAAGAACTGGAACTTATGAAAACTATGCGGCCGGGCCTGATACAGCTTGAAATCGGCGTCCAGTCCACGAATCCAAAGACCCTGCAGGCAATCCGGCGTAAAATGGATATCGGCAAACTGAAAAAGACAGTAGAAAAGATTCATAGTTTCAGAAACATCCATCAGCATCTGGATCTTATCGCAGGCCTTCCTTATGAGGATTACGAGAGCTTTCGCAGCTCTTTTAATGAGGTATATGAAATGAGGCCCCAGCAGCTTCAGTTAGGGTTTTTAAAGGTGCTTAAGGGCTCCCATATGATGGAGTGTGTGGAGGAATACGGAATTTCGTATAAATCTTTTGAGCCCTATGAAGTGCTCTCTACCAGATGGCTTTCCTATGGGGAAATTTTAAAGCTGAAAACAGTGGAAACTATGGTGGAAGTGTATTATAATAGTGGTCAGTTTCAATATACATTAAAGTACCTGGAAAAGTTTTTCCCGGATGCCTTTGGGTTTTATGAAGCTTTAGGGGATTTTTATGAAAGAAAGGGATACCTGGAGGTTTCCCACTCCCGGCTGCGCAGATATGAGATTCTTTTGGAATTTCTTACAGAGTGTGAGGAGATTTCCCGTCATAAGACGGAAGAGCTTATGATATATGATCTGTATCTGCGGGAAAATTTAAAAAGCCGTCCTTCTTTCGCGCCTTCCCAGAAGGAGTATGAAAAGGAGATATGGACTTTCAGACGTGCAAAGAAGATTCCTAAGACAGCCCATATCGAAGTGTTCCGGGATGGACGGGCAGTTTTATTCGACTATACCAGGCGTGACCCGCTTACCAATAATGCAGAAACAGAAGAGGTGAATTTAAATGGGAATGTTTGATCCAAAGAAAAGAAAAGTCATTACAGCAGTGATCGCGATTATCCTTGTCCTTGCCATGGTCATACCGACAGCATTGTCATTTTTGCTGTAGCATAGGAAGTAATAGGCATGAGACTGGGAAAAGAAGCAATGGAAGCATTGCAGGCGGAGATTACGGGCCGTCTTATTCCGGGGGATGAACTTTTGGTGGCAGGTGCCATTGCCCTGGAAGGAACGGAACAGATCGTAAAAAAAGAGTTTGATTTTCTGAGCAGTTTTTTTTCTGAGGGCTTTCTGTATGAAGCCCTCATGCTGCAGAAAAAATACGGCGTAGGAAGGGAACCCAAAAAGAGCCAGGCATGGGCTTTGGCAGAGGAATACGGAGCAAGCGCACTTTACGCCATGGGAGAAGGGGGCGTTTTAAGCGCCCTTTGGAAAATGGCGGAGGCGTCCCAGGTAGGGCTTGGGGCGGATTTACGGAAGATTCCAGTCCGTCAGGAGACGATAGAGATTACAGAAAAATACGAAATCGACCCCTACAGACTGGCATCAAAAGGCGCGCTTTTAATAGGAATTTCAGGCGGACAGGGACTGGCGGAGGAATATCTTCGCAGAGGAATCCCGGCAGCCGTGATCGGACAGACGAATAAGGGGAACGACCGTCTTTTGTTCAGCGGGGAAAATGTCCGCTATCTGGACAGGCCCAGAGAAGATGAGATAAAAAAGATTTTTAAGTGACAGATAAGGAGGTCAGCATGGCAAGACTGAATATAGTGCTTCATGAGCCGGAAATTCCGGCAAACACAGGAAATATAGGAAGGACCTGCGTGGCTACGGGGACACGGCTTCACTTGATCGAGCCCCTTGGCTTTTTCCTGAATGAAAAATCCATCAAACGTGCTGGGATGGATTACTGGAAGGATCTGGATGTGACCACTTATCTGGATTACGAGGACTTTTTAAAGAAAAATCCAGGTGCAAAAATCTATTATGCCACTACAAAAGCGCCTCAGACTTACACGGAAGTTTCCTTTGAGGAGGACTGTTTTATCATGTTTGGAAAGGAGAGCGCAGGTATTCCGGAAGAGATTCTTCTTGCAAACCAGGAAAACTGTATCCGGATTCCCATGATCGGAGATATCCGCTCTCTGAACTTAAGCAATTCTGCGGCGATTATTCTCTATGAGGCGCTGCGCCAGCATAATTTTGATCATATGAGGCTGGAGGGACATTTGACAAAATACGAGTGGAAATAAAGGAAGGAGTGTGTGTATGGAGCTGGAAAAATATCGTACCCTTTCAAGGATGGCAAGGGGACTGGAAAAGGCGGAGCTTGTCTTTAAAAATGCAAACGTGTTTTTTTCCCATACAGGGGAATTTATAAAGTGTGATGTAGCCACAGCAGGCGGTGTGATCCTGGGAACAGGAACCTATGAAGGGGAAAAGGAGATTGACCTTAGCGGAAAATATCTTTGTCCAGGCTTTATAGACAGTCATCTTCACCTGGAATCCACCTTAGTCACACCTGCGGAGCTGATAGGGCAGGCTGCTGCATGGGGGACTACCACCTTCATCGTGGATCCCCATGAATCCGCAAATGTATCCGGAACGGACGGCATCGATTATATTCTGGAACAGACGGAGACGGTTCCGGCGAACGTTTACGTGATGATGCCTTCCTGTGTTCCTTCTACCCATGTGGATGATAATGGGGCGGCTGTTTCTGCGGGAAAGATGAAGGCTTACCTGGATAATCCAAGGATTTTAGGACTTGGAGAGGTGATGGATGCGGTTTCTGTGGTGGAAGGAAGCGTTTCCATGCATGAAAAACTGTCCCTTTTTCAGGGAAAGATATGTGACGGACATGCACCGTTTTTAGGTACCGGACAATTAAACGCGTATAGGCTTGCCGGGATCACCACAGACCATGAATGTGTGGATTATGATTATGCAATGGAAGAGTGCAGAAGGGGAATGCAGGTGCTGATCCGTGAAGGCAGCGCGGCGAGAAATCTGGAAGCCATTGTAAAGGGCATTGTAGAACATGGAACAGATACAGACGGTTTCTGTTTCTGTACGGACGACAAGCATATAGAAGAGATCCAGAGGGATGGGCATATTAATTACAATATTAAAAAAGCAGTCCAATTAGGACTTCCTGTGGAAAAGGCGCTGAAAATGGCTACCATACAGGCTGCAAGATGTTACGGCCTTTCCCATCTGGGAGCGATCGCTCCAGGGTGTCAGGCGGATCTGGTAGTCCTGGATGATCTTGAAAACTTAAATGTCCTTGCAGTTTACCATAAGGGTATAGAAATCCAAAAAGATGAGAAAGTGGAGATCCAGCCCTGTGCGCCCAAGCTTAAAAATACAGTCCACCTCCTGAATTTTACAGAAGACAGATTTAAGCTTTTATGCACTTCTAAAACCGCCCATGTCATAGAGATGATGGAAGGGCAGATTACTACTTTGGATAAGAAAGAGGAAGTTCCCTGGAAGGAAGTAAATGGGGAAAAGGTTTTTGTGCCGGATGCTTCTTACCAGAAGATCGCAGTGATCGAGCGCCACAAATATACAGGAAAAACCGGCGTAGGGATCGTAAAGGGCTTCGGACTTTTGGGAGGAGCTATCGCTTCCAGCGTATCCCATGACTCCCATAACATCATCGTAGTGGGAGACAACGACAGGGATATGTACCTGGCAGTAAAAGAGCTTGTGCGTACCCAGGGAGGCTATACACTGGTGGAAAACGGAAAAGTCTATGACACCCTTGCACTTCCTGTTATGGGGCTTATAAGCGACGAAGGGTATGAGACGGTTCATGAAAAACTGTCCCGTATGATCCCCAAGGCCCATGAAATGGGAATAAGGGAAGGATTTGATCCTTTTATCACCTTGTCCTTTATGGCGCTTCCTGTGCTTCCTCAGATTCGGATCACCCCACGGGGGATTTATCTTGTGGATGAAGACAGGATGTTAAAATCACCTTTTGACCAATAAAATACAGAGGGGAAGAACAGACAATTTCTGGTCTCTCCCCTCTGTTTTTTATTGTGAGATAGGCTTCGATTTTTTTTACAGAATTATTTTTCTTTTGCTTTTTCCAACGTGAAAATAAATTCTGTGCCCACTTCCGGTGTGCTGATCACATTGATGTTCTGTCCGTGTGCAAGGATAATCTCTTTTACAATGGAAAGGCCAAGCCCGGTTCCTTTCCGGTCCTTTCCACGGGAAGTATCTGATTTATAGAAACGTTCCCAGATTTTGGAGATGCTTTCCTTGGGGATGCCGATGCCATGATCCTTTACAGAGACGAAAATTTTGTCATTCTTTTCTGTAGTCTCTATGATAATAGAGGAATTGTCAAAGCTGAACTTAATGGCATTATCCAAAAGGTTATAGAGAACCTGCTGGATCTGTTCCATATCTGCCCTGGCATACAGCTCCCTTCCTGAGAGGATCAGTTCCAAAAGGATTTTCCGCTGGGTACAGATGCCCTCAAAGGTGGCGGCAGTGGTCTTTATAACATCATTGATATCAAATCTGCGCATATGCATCATCCGTTTCTGGACGTCCAGCTCATTGAGAGTGAGAAGACTTCTGGTAAGCTTTTCCAGACGGCTGGATTCATAATCTATGATCTTTAAATATTTTTCCTGCATTTCCGGCGGGATCGTCCCGTCCAGCATGGCATTTACATAGCCTTTGATGGAAGTCAGAGGAGAACGGAAATCATGGGAGATATTGGAGATGAATTTTCTCTGGTACTCTCCGTTCCGGTTAAGCTTGTCAGACATATAGTTTAGCGTATTGGCAAGGTATCCCATTTCATCCTCTGAAGTTACGGGGATGCGGTAGGACAGATTTCCGTTGGCATATTCTGAAGCTCCCTTTGTGATCTGTTCCAGGGGACGGTGGATATATCTCCTGTAAATAAAAATGAGCAGGAAGGTCAGGAGATAGATGCATAAAAAGAGCATCTGCATAATGAGCAGGATTCCGCTGCGTTCTTTGTACAGGCTGGAGATAGGATAATGGATGGAGACATAGCCGCGGGTGGTCATTTCTGAAGTGATCGGCGCAATGACGCTTAGCCGCGTGTCATCAAAATATCCATAAAAGTCCCCAATCTGGTAATAATTGCTTCCCCATTGGGTAGTGTCGAAATCCTCGATGGGTATGGGCTCGGTGGGAGAGATATCTTTTCTGGTACTCAGCACGATCTCTCCGTCACTGTTGATCACCCAAATGATGGTCCCCTCGTAATTTGCAACAATGGAAAGGGTTTCCCGAAGCCCTTCCAGATTTGAGGAAGAAATATTATTTTTTATGAGATCGCTTTCGGAGAGGCTGTGGGCTTCCTGGTAAAGATCCTCACTGATAGAACGCTCCAGATGTTTTTCTACAAAAAAGGAGCCTCCGGCAGTGATTATGAAAAAGCCCACCACTGCAATAAGCAGATAGCCTGCAAGGAACTTCAGATAGAGAGCCTTATTCATTCGTTTTTCACCTCGAATTTATAGCCGATCCCCCATACTGTGGATATGGACCAGCGGGGATGGTCCTTGATCTTTTCTCTCAGTCTTTTGATATGTACGTCTACGGTACGGGTGTCTCCTATATACTCATAGCCCCAGATATGATCCAGAAGCTGTTCCCTGGTGAATACCTGGTTGGGAGAGGAGGCAAGGAAATATAAAAGCTCCAGTTCTTTGGGAGGCATGTCCACCTGCCTTCCCATATAGGTGACTGAGTAGTTCGTAAGATTTATGGTAAGGTCAGGATAGCTGACGGATTTTTCATTGGAGGCGGCCACAGGCTGTTTGGTGTGGAAACGGCGGAGAACCGCCCGCACTCTTGCCACAAGCTCTTTAGAATCAAAGGGTTTGATCATGTAGTCGTCCGCTCCCAGTTCCAGCCCAAGGACTTTGTCAAAGGTCTCGCCTTTGGCAGAAAGCATGATAATGGGAACATCGGAAATGTGGCGGATCTCCCTGCATACCTGATAGCCGTCAATGCCCGGAAGCATTAGATCCAAAAGGATCAGGTTGGGATGAAAAAGATTAAACTCCCGCAGTGCCTGCTCTCCGTCGTTTACGATCTTTGTCTCAAAACATTCCTTTGTCAGGTACAGGGCGATCAGCTCTGCAATGTTATTATCGTCGTCTACAATTAAGATTTTCTGTTTATTAACCATAAAAATCCCCCGCTTTCTGATGAGTATTTTCTGTATTATTTAAGGTCTGCGATGGTAACACCTGCATCGCCTTCGCCGAATTCTCCCAGACGGAAGCTGGATACATGTTTCTGGCGCCGCAGATAATTATGTATGCCTTTTCTAAGGGCTCCGGTACCTTTTCCGTGGACGATCCGCACGCTTTTTAAATGTGCCAGGCTTGCGTCGTCCAGGTATTTATCCAGCTCCGCAATGGCTTCGTCCACAGTCTTTCCAAGGAGGTTGATCTCCTGGGAGATGCTGGAGGATTTGGACATACGGATTTTTCCAGCGCCGGTGCGCTGCAGGGACGGAGCGGTGATCACCGGTTCATCCACAAGCTCCAGATCGGAAATATGAACCTTGGAGCGGATGATCCCCATTTGTACGAATAAATATCCCTTGGAATCCGGGCGGCTGCTTACGGTGCCTTTCAGATTCATGCTCAGCACACGGACCGTTTCCCCAAGGCGCAGGTCTTTGGCAGTAAGCTCTTTCTTCGGCTTTTTCGTATCCGTTTTCATAGTGAGGTGCTTTTCTGTGTCGGACATACGCTTGCGCAGGTTCTGCCGTTCTCTTTCCACTGCGGCAGTATCCACATGATCCTTTTGGAATTTGTGGAAGAGTTTCATGGTCTGGTCTGCATAGTCTTTCGCTTCCTCCAGGATCTTATGGGCGTCTTCATTTGCCTGGCGAAGGATGCGGTCTTTCTGGGCGTCCAGTTTTTCCTGCTTATGCTCCAGTTCTTTTTTCAGTTTCTGGATTTCTTCTTTATACTGACGGACTTCCTGCTGTTCGTTTTCAATGGTGATGCGGCTGTTCTCCAGTGAGGTGAGCACGTCTTCAAAGGATTCGTCCTGTTCATTGATCTGTTCCTTTGCCCTTTCGATGATATGGTCGGGAAGGCCGAGCTTAGAGGAAATGGCAAAAGCGTTGCTCTTTCCCGGGACGCCGATAAGAAGACGGTATGTAGGCCGCAGGGTTTCCACGTTAAATTCACAGGAAGCGTTTTCTACACCGGGAGTAGAGAGGGCGTATACTTTAAGCTCGCTGTAGTGGGTGGTTGCCATGGTCCGCACTCCCTGTTCATGAAGGAAAGAGAGAATGGAGATGGCAAGTGCAGCGCCTTCCGTGGGGTCTGTTCCTGCCCCAAGTTCGTCAAACAGGACCAGAGAACGGGCATCTGCTTTTTGTAAGAAGGATACGATGTTTGTCATATGAGAGGAAAAGGTACTTAAGGACTGTTCGATGCTCTGCTCGTCCCCGATGTCCGCATATACTTCCTCAAATACGGCAAGTTCCGACCGGTCAAAGGCAGGAATGTGAAGTCCGGACTGCCCCATTAAGGTGAGAAGTCCCACAGTCTTAAGAGACACGGTTTTACCTCCCGTATTCGGTCCGGTGACAATGAGCAGATCAAAATCCTCTCCCAGACGGATGTCAATGGGGACGACTTTTTTCTTGTCGATCAGGGGATGCCGCGCTTTTTTTAGTTTAATGCGCCCTTCCTCATTAAAAACAGGCTCGCTGGCATTCATTTCCATAGCCAGGGAGGCCCTTGCGAAAATAAAATCCAGCTCGACCATAAGCGTAAAGTCCAGGGAGATAGATTCTCCATCCAGGGCAATCTGTTCGCTTAAGCCGGCCAGGATGACTTCGATTTCTTTTTGTTCTTTCAGTTCCAGCTCGCGGATGTCATTGTTAAGCTTAACGATAGCCATAGGCTCGATAAAAAGCGTAGAGCCGGTGGAAGACTGGTCGT
>CALIZJ010000233.1 GCA_938028845.1 uncultured Blautia sp. | reverse complement strand
TTTCCCTACACGACGCTCTTCCGATCTCTGAAAACTCCTCATTTTTAACGAAATTTTGGGTATTATCGTCCAATGTTCCAATATAAAACAAAGGTGTACTTGCATAGTTTGGATAATCCGTCCTAGTATAATCTACAACGATAAATTCATTCTCATTTTTATAATGAGCTATACCTCCGATAACATTTTCACACTGATAAGTCATCATAGGAATGCCTTCCAAACTAATTTTAGCAATTTCCATCCTTGTATTTGACCTATCATATGCAGCAACATATAAACTACCTTTATGATAAGTCATACCATTACCATGCCCCATTTCTGTAAGTACATCACATCCGATCATGCTTAAAGGTTTAGTTGATACGTTTTCCGTTGATAATAGTGTACTTGCTTTGTTTGTTAATTCACTGACAGCCTTAGAAGTATATGTTTTTAAACAATATCCTTTCATACCATTTTGTGTATCTTCCATTCCAGGCATAGCAAATCCACCGGGGTTATGGAAAATACGTTTTTCACCATTATCATCAATAAAATAGGCCTCGTTCATTCTTATTCCACTGCTACATTCGACATCAATTTCGATTGTTCCAGAAGACGCAAATTTCATATTGTTTATAAGGAACACTCCCGCATCCGTATATTTCCCTTCTCCTTTGGTTACTTTTACTGCTGTATACAGGATGCCATCACGACCAATACTAAGACCCATTACATTAAATTCCAGATATCTTGAGGCGATCCCGTCAAATTTGTATTCTGCGTCCGGATTATATAGGGCTTCTCTATTGTATGTGCTATCTGCCTCTCTGTCGATTTCTACGCGCATAATCATATTGGAAGCCGTACCGCCTCTTTTATTTGTAGCGATAAAAAGGCCGTAGCTCGGATGATAATAAATATCCCGGATATATTGGTTTCCTGTTGTATTCTTTACATAAAATTTTTCGCTCACATCAAATGTAAGTTCTGAGTCATTAAAAGCACCTACCCAGAAACAAAGATTACTATTTTCCTTTTTTGCATTTGCCATAACGATGAACTTATTTCCTGTATAATGGGTAATAGCCTGACATCCAGACAATGCTCCATCCGTATCCTTTACCTCATACACTTTTGGTGTATCATTCCTTGATTTAGCGGAGGACTTCACAACTGTAGATCCTTTTGATGTAATATAAACATAATCCGCATAATATGCCATCCCATATGTGGAATAATTAAGTGGCTTGAAGCCACGTACCGTAGGCTTTTCTGTATTCAAATTCTGCACACGGATCAGGACGGCTTTTGCCCCGGAGCCGGACTGCTTTACAAAATAACCTTCATCTCCAGCAAAGCTGGACGTATCGATATCAAATCCTGTCAGAATGTTTGTTTTGCTATCTACTTCCTTTAATTCTTCGATGTCATTAGAAATATTAAATCTGTTTTCTATTTTTGTTTTATAACGTATTCTTCCTCTTGTTGCCATATTTTTTCCTCCTGATTCATTGATTTATTATTTAGGTTCTTTCTATATCTATTTCAACAGGCAGGTCAAAACAGATATTTTCAGGCATAAGAAAAGCAGGGATCCTATTTCCCTGCTTTCCATTAAAGTTATCTGACTGTGATCTTTTTCAGCGGCGACCACTGGCTATAAATCCTGCTCCCGTCGCTGTTCCGGTTGAAAGACTGTATCCCTATATAATAGGTCCCTGCCTTTATATTTTTTATTGTTGCTGCTTTATGGTTTCCCTTTGTAATGGATGCTGTCTTTTTCTCAGGATCTGGGACTGCTGCAGCGGCTGTAGAACTGTCATTTTTCATCGTCCCTCTGGATACCATAAGGATATATCCATCCGCCCCGTCACGGATCAGAGGGGTCACACGGAGCGTGTTCCCTGTCTGGCTGGCGGAAGCTATCTCCGGCCGCTTTGGGGTATCTGCTGTGATCCGCACCTTCTTAAGCTTTGACCATCCGCTGTAACTCTTTTCCTCCCCGTCAATGCTCAATGCTCTTGCCCCGATATAATAGGTCCCCTTGTTTACATTCCGGAAGACTACCTTATTTCCTGTCTGGCTTATGGCGATCCTTCCGTTATTTCCTGAACGGACCGGTACGCCAGCCTCATTTATCCCAGTCCCAAGGATGCAGTAATACATATCCCCGGTAAATTCACTGAACTGTACAGTGATCATGTTTTTATTGACGGTCACTTTCTGGATTTCCGGAGCGATCTGGATGGTATCGTAAACATAGGGGAGGTTATTTTCCTTTGCGTATTTTTCCCCATAAGAGCCTTTGGTTACATATAAAGTTACTTTGGGGCAGCCCATGAATGCATCTTCGGAAATCTCATATACACTTTCGGGGATATAGATCTTTTCCAGATTGGTACATTCCCCAAAGGCCTTGGTCTCGATTATCCTTGTCCATGCAGGAAGAATCAACTCTT
>CALIZJ010000232.1 GCA_938028845.1 uncultured Blautia sp. | reverse complement strand
CTATGACCCTCTGCTTGTAAGGCAGATGCTCTCCCAGCTGAGCTAAGACCCCATTTTTGCTTGTCTTGGAAGTTTTTTCTTTTTTCTTTCCTCAACTTGCTTTGCTATTATACTATCACTTGACGGCAAATGTCAACACTTTTTTTAAATTTTTTTTATTTTTTATATTATTAATACGAAAGCGCAAGTTTCTCCCTTAAAAAGCCCTAGAAAACCGGCATTTTTAGGGCAGAATTCTCCCGGACGAAACCTGAATAAATCGAAAAATCTTTCCGTCCAGGAGAAAAATCCCTGCTGCTGTCATAAAAAATAATAGTTTCTATTTAAAGTAAGCTACGCCGGATTCAAAAATCTTAATATCCTGCTCTCCGGTGATATTTACGGCAACGCCTTCATCCCGGCGTTCACTGTGGGCCATTTTGCCCAGGACACGTCCATCCGGGCTGGTGATACCCTCTATATTGAAGTAAGAACCGTTTACGTTCCACTCTTCGCTCTGATCAAGCTCTCCGTCCACAGTCACATACTGGGTAGCAATCTGGCCGTTTGCATACAGTTTTCCGATCCATTCTGTATTGGCTACGAAACGCCCTTCTCCGTGTGATGCAGGGTTACAGTATACTTTGCCCAGTTCTGCCCCCATAAGCCATGGAGATTTATTGCTTACCACTTTTGTGTAGACCATCTTGGAAATATGGCGGCCAATGGTGTTATAAGTCAGAGTCGGAGAATCCTCCTTCTGTCCGCAGATTTCACCATAGGGAACAAGTCCCAGTTTGATCAATGCCTGGAATCCATTACAGATACCAAGTGCCAGTCCATCTCTCTCATTTAAAAGTTTCATTACTGCTTCTTTAATCTTCGCATTCTGGAAAGCAGTAGCAAAGAATTTCGCAGAACCATCCGGTTCATCACCTGCAGAGAATCCTCCCGGGAACATGATCATCTGTGCCTGTCCAATGGCTTTTTCAAAAATCTCCACAGAATCCCGGATATCCTCCGCAGTCAGGTTTTTAAATACCTTTACATCCACCTGGGCTCCTGCACGTACAAAAGCTCTTGTGCTGTCGTATTCGCAGTTTGTTCCCGGAAATACAGGGATAAATACTCTTGGTTTTGCCACTTTATTTTTACAAATATAGACTTTGGAAGTTTTATACAGGCCGTTTTCGATCACAGCGTCCGGATCCTCTGCCTTAGCTACATAGCCCACAGGGCCATCTCCTGTTTCACCGGATTCTGTCTTAAATACTTTTTCCAGTGTACCCTTCCATGCCTCTAACGCCTCATCCAGCGGAATCTGTACATTTCCATAAGAGAACTGTCCGTCTTCTGTCACCTCTCCGATCACCCGGTAAGTAATGGAAAGCTCTCCCACCTTGCCGTCTGGCACTTCCAGCACCAGATCACCAAAGCCTGGGGCAAAGAAATCTCTTGGATCCAGGTCATGTTCAATCTTAACGCCCATTGCATTTCCAAAGGCCATCTTGCTTACCGCTGCAGCGATACCATGACGGTCAAGGGCATAGGCAGAAATCACACGGCCTGCCTTCATATCTTCGTGCAGTTTTTCGTACTGCTCCATTAACTGGCTGTAAACAGGAAGATCATAGGAATCCTTCGGCGTGCGAAGCCATACGATCTTGCTTCCAGCTTTCTTAAATTCCGGTGTCACCACATCGGACAGCTTAGCCACATCCACTGCAAAGGAAACCAGAGTAGGCGGAACATCAATATCATTAAAGGTACCGGACATACTGTCTTTTCCTCCGATAGAAGGAAGGCCAAAGCCAAGCTGTGCGGCATAGGCTCCCAGCAGAGCGGCAAAAGGCTGGCTCCACCGTTTCGGGTCTTCCGTCATGCGGCGGAAGTATTCCTGGAAAGTGAAACGGATCTTCTTATAATCTCCGCCTGCTGCCACGATTCTTGCCACAGACTCTGTAACTGCATAGACAGCTCCATGGTAAGGGCTCCAGGATGACAGATAAGGATCAAATCCATAGCTCATCATAGTAACTGTATTTGTCTTTCCGTTTAATACAGGAACCTTCGCTACCATAGCCTGTGTCTCTGTAAGCTGGTATTTTCCTCCATAAGGCATAAGCACGCTCCCAGCGCCGATAGAACTGTCAAACATTTCCACAAGCCCCTTCTGAGAGCATACGTTTAAATCAGAAATGGTCTCCATCCATTTTGCTTTTACATCCGGCACATCCGGACGCTCCTGGAAGAGATTTCCTTCTTTTCCTGGTATTTCTACTTCTACGGCAGTTTCCTGGTGAGCGCCGTTTGTATCAAGGAAAGCTCTTGCTATATTCACAATCTCTTTTCCTCTCCACACAAGCACCAGTCTTGGTTCCTCAGTAACAGTCGCTACCGGGACTGCCTCCAGGTTTTCCTCCTTAGCAAAGGCAAGGAACTGATCTGCGTCTTTAGGATCCACTACCACTGCCATACGCTCCTGGGATTCAGAAATAGCAATCTCTGTTCCATCCAGGCCGGCATATTTTTTCGGAACTTTATCCAGGTCTACCCGAAGGCCCGGCGCAAGTTCTCCGATGGCAACGGACACACCGCCTGCACCGAAGTCGTTGCACTTTTTAATGATCCGGCTCACTTCTTCCCTGCGGAACATTCTCTGGATCTTACGTTCTGTAGGCGCGTTTCCTTTTTGCACTTCTGCTCCGCACACTTCAATGGAAGCCTCTGTGTGTACTTTAGAGGAACCGGTAGCGCCGCCGATGCCGTCACGGCCTGTACGTCCTCCTAAAAGGATGATGATATCCCCGGGATCAGAATTTTCCCGGATTACTGCCCGCCTTGGCGCTGCGCCAAGGACTGCGCCGATCTCCATACGCTTTGCAACGTAATCAGGATGATAAATTTCTTTCACATAGCCAGTGGCAAGGCCGATCTGGTTTCCATAGGAGCTGTAACCGGAGGCTGCGCCCCGCACCAGTTTTTTCTGGGGAAGCTTGCCCTTCATGGTTTCTTTTACAGAAACGGTAGGATCAGCCGCACCTGTCACGCGCATAGCCTGGTATACATAGGTACGCCCGGACAAAGGATCGCGGATCGCACCGCCCAGACAGGTAGCCGCGCCGCCGAAAGGCTCGATCTCTGTGGGATGGTTATGGGTTTCGTTCTTAAAATTGATCAGCCATTCCTCTTCCTGCCCGTCCACATCTACCGGAACTACAATACTGCAGGCATTGATCTCATCGGATTCTTCCTGATCGGCAAGCTTTCCTTCTGCCTTTAATTTTTTCATGGCAGCGAGAGCCAGATCCATAAGACAGATAAATTTATCGGATCTTCCTTTATAAAGCTCCTTTCTGTCTGCAAGATACTGCTCATAAGTGTCTACGATAGGTTTCTTATAGTCCCCTTCCTCAAATTTAACCTCTGTAAGTTCTGTGGAAAAGGTGGTATGACGGCAGTGGTCAGACCAGTAGGTATCCAGCACACGGATCTCTGTCATGGAAGGATCCCGTTTTTCCTCTTCCTGGAAATATTTCTGTATGTGCAGGAAATCTTTAAAGGTCATTGCCAGGTTTAAAGATCCATATAATCCCTTCAGGTCATCCTCTGGCATACCGGTAAACCCTTCAAAGATCTTCACATCTTCCGGCTCTTCAAACACGTTCACAAGGGTCTTCGGTTTTTCCAGTCCAGTCTCCCGGGAATCCACCGGATTGATGCAGTGATTTTTAATTGCAGAAAATTCTTCTTCTGTAATTTCACCCTCTATAACATAGGTCGTGGCAGAACGGATGATAGGTTCTGCTTCCTCATTTAAAAACTGCACGCACTGTACTGCGGAATCCGCCCTCTGGTCAAACTGCCCCGGAAGGTATTCTACAGAAAAAACATGGGACTGCTCTGTGGTTTTAAAAGTTTCCAGATAAAGGTCGTCTACTGGCGGCTCTGCAAACACAGTTTTACACGCCTTTTCAAACACTTCATCCGTAATATTCTCCACATCGTAGCGGATCAGTACACGTACAGATGAAACAGAACTGATCCCCAGGTAACTTTTGATCTCATGCTTTAATTCCTTGGCCTGTACGGCAAAAGCCGGTTTCTTTTCTACATAGACACGTCTTACGTTGCTCATAAATGCTCCTCCATTTTTTTGTTCTGGGTTATTTCGGCATTACATTTTCTGCTTCTTTTATATATACATTGTCCACTTCATCAAAGGAACCACTGTCTGCTTTTTTCGCAAGTTCTATATCAATAGGCATCTTTCCTAAAACGGGTACAGAGAGCTCCCCGGCAATCTCATCGATATGGCTTTCTCCAAATACCGGAATCTCTCTTCCGCAGTCCGGACATTTCACATAGCTGTAGTTTTCCACGATACCCAGTACAGGCACCTTCATCATTTCTGCCATATTATATGCTTTTTTCACGATCATACGTACCAAATCCTGAGGAGAGGTAACGATCACGACTCCGTCTATGGGCAGGGACTGGAACGCGGTAAGAGGAACATCTCCTGTTCCCGGAGGCATATCCACAAAGAGGTAGTCCAAGTCTCCCCAGATTACGTCTGTCCAAAACTGTTTTACCATATTGGCAAGGATAGGTCCTCTCCAGATAACGGGTGTTTCCTCTGTAGGCAAAAGCAGATTTACAGACATCACCTTGACGCCGTTTTTTGTCTCCATTGGGTAGATCCCATTGTCATCTGCCTGGGCAGCACCTTTTAATCCGTACATTTTGGGAATAGAAGGACCTGTAATATCCGCATCCATGATTCCAACCTTATACCCTGCGGATGCCATCATGTTTGCAAGAGAACCTGTCACAAAAGACTTTCCTACGCCGCCTTTTCCGCTGACTACTCCTATTACGTGTTTTACTTCAGAAAATACATTCAGTGTTTCCTGAAGACTCTGGGGATTATTCTTGTGCTCGCATCCCTCACAGCTTGATTTGTTGCATGTTGTACTGCTGCATTCTTTTGCCATTTCCTTTTCCTCGATTCTTTTAATTTATTTCATAAAACGGTCAATCGCTTTTTCCAGCTCTTTTAAAGCATCCCTGTCTCCATGCTCTACTGCATCTACGATGCAGTGTTCGATGTGATCCTGAAGGATGATCTTGCCGGTGTTATTAATAGCGGCCTTTACTGCAGAAAGCTGGATCAGGACTTCGGTGCAGTCCCTGCCGCTTTCTACCATCCGTTTAATGGACTCCATGTGTCCGATTGCCCTTGACAGGCGGTTCAGCACTGCCTTTGTGTGGGTATGGCTGTGCGTGTGTCCATGGCCGTGTTCATGGTCATGGGTGTGTGTGATCACTGTACCGTCGCTTAAAGTATGTGTGTGAACCTCTTTTTCCGTACTCATGGCTTCCTCCTTTATTGGTACTCCCATTGTATTATATATCACTGCCTGTCTGTTCATCAAGTATAAGCTTTAGGAAAATTCCCCGTATCCGGTCTGCTGTTTTGGGGCAGTTTTCTCTAAAATTCTGTAAAAGAACATCTCTGCTGGATTCCGGAAGTCTGGATGTCAAAGACGATGCTTCCATCAGCCAGAACCGTCTTTTCATAGCTTACCTCTTTTCCTGCAAATTTCTTTTTAATATACTCTTCCGGATCATCGATCTCTATCTCCTCAACAAACACGTCCCGCATCTGATTCCGGGGACATTTGTTAAAGATCTCCCATATCACTTCGTATTCCTTCATGGTTTCTTCTCTCCTCATTTTATATGGTACCCTGTTATGAACCGCCGTGTAACCAGTACATCGAATAATAAATATCTGGTCAGATGACGCAGAATGACCAGGTATTTATTATTCGATGTATCAGTAACACTATTATAAATATTTTGTATTTTTTTGTCAAAAATAATTGCACTTCTAAAGATAATATCGTATCATAAGGATAATTATCCCGCGCCGCGGTTCTTTTTTTACCCATTACCGCTGCCAGGACACAGAAAATTGAAGGAGAGGGAGTAATCATGAAGCTTTTAAAGGACCGCATCCTTAAGGATGGAATTGTAAAACCGGGTAATATCTTAAAAGTTGACAGTTTCTTAAATCATCAGATGGACATTTCTCTTATCAATGAAATTGGAAAGGAATTTAAGAAAAGATTTTCCGACTGTCCCATAACAAAAATTCTCACCATCGAAGCATCCGGCATCGGAATCGCCTGTATCACTGCACAATATTTTCAAGTCCCCGTTATTTTTGCCAAAAAAACCCAGAGCGTAAACTTAGACGGTGAAATGTTCACCACTAAAGTGGAATCCTTTACTCATAAAAAAGTTTACGACGTTATTCTTTCCAAGAAATTTTTAGGACCTGAGGACCATGTCCTTTTGATCGATGACTTTCTTGCAAATGGCTGTGCCCTTTTAGGTCTCATTGACATTGTAAAAAAATCCGGCGCTACTCTGGAAGGAGCCGGGATTGTTATTGAAAAGGGATTTCAGCATGGGGGAGAAGAAATCCGCCGCATGGGCGTACGCCTGGAATCGTTAGCTATTATTGACTCCATGACAGACGACTCCCTTACATTCCGGGATTGATCTTAACTGTACATAAATGCAGGGAGCTGTTCATAAAACAGCTCCCTGCATTTTTTTTCTTTTTATTCCGGATCCGGTGTAGGAGTGGCGGAAATTTCCGCTTCCTCTTCTTCCTCCGCCACCGCGCCGTCGGGCAAGACCTCTTCTTCTGTATAATAGCCTTTATCAATCAGCAGTTCATAGTTATCCTTATCGATCAGCTGGATCTCACAGGTATAGGTTCCGATGATCTTTTTTCCATTGTCATACTGCTCGTAATCTGTCACCTCTGGATCTTCGCCTTTCAGATAAGTGTCTACCATCTTTACGCCTTCTTTTGCCAAAGTCTCCCGATCCATATACACACTGTTCGTCTGGCTTCCCTCTGCGATCCTCTGTACTGCCGGCAGCTCACAGCCCACGCCGGTGATCATAGGCCACTGTTCTCCATCCGGAGAAATCCCTACTTGATCCAGTGCTTCAATCACTCCGGAAACAGCGCCGTCAAAGGATGTACATATAATATCCAGCGTTTTTCCCTGATAAGCTTCTTCCAGGATTTCGCTTAAATTTCTTTCTGCCCCGCTTTCGCTGAACCGCATAAGCGCTGTGTCATTAAAAGATGTCCTCTGGGACTGGCACACCAAAGTTCCGTCATCCAGATAGGGCTGCAGAACCTCCATGACTCCATTGTATAAAAACAAGGATTTCAGGTCATCTGGAGAACCCATGAAAAATTCTATATTATAGGACCGCGATTCTTCTTTGGCTTTTTCTAATTCCATCTGTTCAATAATGGAATTTCCCAGGGCCTGGCCGATCTCACGGCTGTTAAACGTAACATAATAAGAGACTGCATCGCTGTCCATGATCAGCTCGTCATAGGAAAATACAGGAATGTCATTTTCCTTTGCCTGTGCCAGGGCATCTGTAAGGGCGTAAGCGTCCGCCGGAGCGATCAAAAAAGCATCTACACCCTCCTCTACCATTTCCACTACCTGAGAAGACTGTTCTTCTCCATCGCCGTCTGCATAGAGGATCTTTGGCTCATATCCTGCTAATTCCAGTTCCGACCGGATATTTTCCCCGTCCTGGGACCAGCACTCATCACTGTCATCAGGCAAAAGCACCGCTACTGTTTTCGGTTCTTCCTCCGGTGTCTCTTCGCCTTCGCTGCTTCCTTCTTCCTCTTCCTCTTCCTTTTCTTCTGCCGCCTTTTCTTCTTTTTCCGCCTTCGCCTCCTCCTCGGCTTCCTCTTCACCGCCTGTCTGCTCCCCCTGGCTGGCTGCTTCCGTAGCCTCTTTATTGCCGCATCCGACGATCATTGAAGCAGAAACTATCATTCCCAATAGAATTGCCGCGGTCTTTCTTTTCATAGTTATCTTCAATCCTCTCTGTCTTAAGTTCCATTTTATCAGGTAAGCTGCTTATATTCCTTTGCCAGAGTTTTCAGATAATCCCGGTATGACTGGGCAAGCTTTTTCGGTTTTATAATATGTACGTCTGTTCCCATTGCTGTCAGCCATCCATAAAACTGCGAATCCTGCAGCAGCGGGGCGGTCACCGTAAAATATCCCGGTTCTTTTTCTTTATATTTGGCATCCCCGCCAAAATATGCCTTTACCTGTTCTTCTTTATCCCAGACACAAAGCAGCCGCATTTTCTTTTCTTTATCTGACGGTTCCTGTCTGACAAATTCTGTCCTCTTTTTTATATCTTCCTGGTTTACGCTTCCCTTCAAAGCGTCCTTACCCTCATTCTCTTCTTTTGCCTGTACTTTAGATACTTTCTCCTCTTTGGAAACGCTCTCCGGTATATTTCCGCTCAGATAGTATCCCCCCGGCCTTCCTCTGCGAAATTTCACATCCATCCCAAAAGAGCGCAGTGCCTCTATGTCGTCATAGATGCTTTTTCTCTCTGCCGGTATTCCATACTCCATAAGTTTCCCTAAAATTTCCTGCATGGTAACTACGTGATTCTCCCCTGTTTCACGCAGCATCTGTTCTAAAAACAGAATTTTCGCTTTCTGATTATGTGATTTAGCCATTCGTTCACCCCTTATCTGACTCTAATAAAGAAAGGTGTCAAAAGCCCCTACGCTTTCGGCACCTTTACAGCCTGTCTTTATTCTGCCGGTACGAATTCTTCTTTACCTACACCGCAAATCGGGCATACCCAATCCTCCGGAAGATCTTCAAATGCCGTTCCTGGTGCAATCCCGTTATCCGGATCGCCAACCTCCGGGTCATACTCATATCCGCATGGTTCACATACATATTTCTGCATGATACAATCTCCTTTCTGTCCTGTACAAATCTGCTGCATCTTCTGCCGCAGTATATACCTGTACGTTATACGCACATTATACAATTTGGATTCCGGTAATGCAAGCACTTATTTTACAAATCTATGATACACATAATCGTTCGCTTCCTTTTCCTGGCTGTCATCCAAAGGAGAAAGCTCTATTTTCTGCCCGTACTTTTTTTCCAGGGCATGCTGGATCAGCCAGTCTGCAAGCTGCGGATTTTTGGGAAGAAGAGGGCCGTGAAGGTAGGTGCCGATGACATTTTTGTAGACAACCCCTTCGTAGCCTGATTTTCCATCATTTCCCGATCCGTACAGCACTTTTCCTAAAGGACGGTTCTCATTGATCACGGTCCGGCCCCCATGGTTTTCAAAACCCACCACCGGCATGTCAAACAGATCGCTTTTTAACACAATATTACTGATCAGACGTCCCTCTCCCTGTTCTGTATACATATCCACCAATGCAAGCCCTTCTATGTTTCCCTGGTCTGTATGGTAATAATTTCCAAGGAGCTGATAGCCTCCGCAAATGGCGATCACCACGCCGTCCGCCTCCACATACTCCTTAAATGCATCCCGGATTTCCCTGAGTTTTTTGCACACAAGCATCTGCTCTCTGTCTGAACCGCCTCCTAAAAGTACAATGTCCAGCTTGGAGAAATCAATTTTGTCATTCAGCTCAAAGGCAATCGTCTCTGCCTGGATTCCCCTCCACTGGCACCGCTTCATCAGGCATTGGATATTTCCTCTGTCGCCATAGAGGTTTAAAAGATCCGGATATAAATGTCCTATTGTAATCTTCATGATTTTTCCCCCTCCAGCTTCTTCAGGATATTTCGAGTGCTAAAAAGCGCCGTATAATTTACCAGCACATAAAGGTTCCCTGTCCCTTTGCCAATATACTTGCGGATGGCTTTTTCCACGTCCGCCTCCAAGTCTGATGGAATATCCACATATTTCAGCCGCAGGCGCATATCCTGGCAGCGAATACCGCTGACCGTGATGCTCTTTACGCTTTCCTCCCGGAACCGGTCGAAATCTACGTCCCAAAGCCAGGAAATGTCGATTCCATCCTGTGCGTTATCGTTGATAGCGATCACGATATCCTTCGGAGAGGGGTCCTGCATCACTGCGGAAATATTCTGATTAAATCCCGCAGGATTTTTGGCAAGGTTTAATATGATCCCCGTTCCTTTTATACGGAACTGTTCCATCCTTCCATTTTCCGGATTAAACTTTTTCAGCATATCATTGAAATGGTCCCCGGCAAAACCAGCCGTTCTCACCCCCGCATACGCTGCCAGAATATTATACACATTATAAAATCCTTTATAATTTGCAACGATATGACGGTCTTCCACCCGGAAAGAAAGCTGGTCTCCTACCCTGACGTCTTCGGCATCAAAATCCAGAGCCGGTCTTTTAAAGCCGCATCCCGGGCAGACATAATCCCCTAACTGGCTGTAATGATAAAAGCTGTAGATAAGCCTTTCCCCGCATTTTTTGCAGAAGCGGCCTTCCCGGATCTCATTTGTCTCGTTCTCCATTACCTGATGACCGATCCCATAGCTCACGTATGGATTTCCGCTTTCCATGGCAAGATAGGCGGAAAGGGCGTCGTCTCCATTTACGATCACTTTCATCCCCGGAATTTTCCGTATCATTTCTTCCAGGATATTCATGGTAATGTCTATCTCTCCATAACGGTCAAGCTGGTCCCGGAACAGGTTCGTCAGCACCATATAATCCGGCTTGATCCTGGGAAAGATATGCCTGGTAGATGCCTCATCCACCTCGATGCAGGCATAATCGGCATCCAGGTGTCCGTTCAGCCCTGCCGAAAGGACGAAAGCGGCCACCACTCCATTTAACATATTTGATCCGGTGTGGTTGCACACCACTTTTTTTCCTTCTGCCTCAAGGGCTGCGCAGAGCATATTATTTGTTGTGGTTTTTCCATTTGTGCCGCAAACCACAAAAACTTTTTCCCGCACCTCTGCCGCCAGCTCTGTAAGCACCTTCGGATAAATCCTAAGGGCGATTTTTCCCGCCCAGGTCACACCCTGGCGTCCCATTTTTTTGCAGACAAAGCCTGCTGCTTTTGCCGCCCATACAGCAGCAATTCTTCTAATTCCCATGTTCTTATGATCCTTTGTTCTTTCTTGTATAAAGGCGTATCATACGCCTTTAGTATATCCCATTTTCATAAAATGTTCCGTTTCTTATTCTTCGGACAACTGTTCCTCTGTGATGGTATCCGTGCAGATTCCCGCCGCGCCTCCATCCATGTAGGTCTTTGCTTTCTCTATATCATTGACTGTATATATGTACAGCAGGATGCCTCTCTCGTCAAAAATCTGCTGGATTTTGGGAGACCAATATTCTTCATAGACCGTAGCCGCCGGAATTCCCTTTTCCCTGCAGAAATCTGCGATATCTTCCAGTTCCTTATCGGTATATTCCTGCCACAGAGAATAAATATAAGTAGGAAACCGCTGCATAACTGCCACTCCCGGATACATAGCCTCATTATAAATCTCCGGTATCAGCCTTGAAAGTACCTCTTCTGCATCTGCATCCCCGGCGATCTCCACATATTCGCTGTAATCTTCCAGCGTTCTCTGATAATTTCTCACAGAATACTGCTTAGAATCCAAAAGCACAAATGCATCCGGATATTCTTTTAAAAGAGTAAGAAGATCCTTAAAAGTCATAGGCGTATATTTTCCATACAAAGGAGAGGAAAGAAATTCTTCTGAAGACAATACCTGTTTTTCCTCTCCCTCCCACTGTCCCATGGAATCGTTCCAGCTATGACGGCAGACCCATACACCGTCAGATGTCTTTGCAAGGTCTACTTCAAAAAGCCGGTACCCTTTTTCATAATTTTCTATAAAACTCTCCCTGGAATTTAAATATGCCTGCCCGTCTACTCCTCCAAGAGCGTGAGCGATCACTTTATGATCTTCCCAACGAAATACCGCCGGTTCCTCCTGCTGCTCCTGTACCTCCTTTTCCTTAGGCGAAGGCGCAGGTGCCTCACTTTCTTCCTTAGCCAGAACCTCACTTCTTATATAGACAAATTGTCCGGCGTCTGTCCCGCCTATGAAAAAAAGGCTGATCGCCGCAACTTCTGCCAAAAGGATCAGTTTCCGCAAAATATACTTTTTTCTGCCTTTTCTTGGCTGCCGCGTATGTTTGCTCATTCTCTTCTTTCCCGCATAAAGCGCTCTATTTCTTCTACTTCCTTAGGGATTCCAGCGGTAAGCACATCACAGCCGTCCTCTGTAACCAGGATCGTATCCTCAATACGGATTCCAATCCCAAGTTCTTCAAAATATAACCCCGGCTCCAGGGTAAACATCATATCCGGTTCCAAAGGCGCATTGTCATTCCCCACATCATGGGTATAAAGACCGATATAATGACCGGAACTGTGGAAATAATATTTCATGATTTCTTCCGGTTTCTGGATCATCCCAAGTTTTATCAGTTCCTGGGCCATCACTTCTTTGCTGATCTCCTGCAGTTCATTTTTAGGCTGTCCTGGCTTCGTACGGGCTATGGCTGCTTTCAAACCTTTTAAAACCACATTGTAAAGGGCCTTCTGCTGCTCTGTAAATTTTCCGTTTACCGGAAATGTCCGGCTTACATCCGAGGCGTACATTCCCCATTCTGCCCCCAGATCAAAAAGGATCATATCCCCGTCCTGCATTTCTCTGTCATTTGCAACATAGTGCATCACACAGGCATTTTTTCCGGAAGCCGCAATAGTCGGAAAGGCATGACGGGCATTCCTGGATTTCAGTTCAAAATCAAAATAAGCCTCTATCTCGTATTCATGCATGCCCGGCTTCAAATGAGAAAGGATACTTTTTACTCCTTCTGTGGTGATCTCACATGCCTGTCTGTGCAGGGCTATTTCCTCTTTCGCCTTCACCTGGCGCATAAGGGCAAGATCCTCGAAAGTATTATAAATCGTCAGATAAGGATAGCAGGAACGTACCTTATCTGCAAATTCCTGGGCAGGATTCTTTCTAAACCCATCCTCCCAGGTGGCAATGTCAATATAGAAGTTCTTTATCTGGTTCCTTCTTCCGAACAAGGGAAGCTTTTCTTCAAAACGTTCCAGATATTCTACATGTTCAATACCGGTTTCTTCCTTTACTGTTTCTTTGTCGTAGGATATTCCTTGCCAGCGCGCCTTCATTTCATCAGGATGGTCGATAAACAGAGTCTCTGTATATTTCCCGTTCACTTTTACTGCCATAAAAATGGCTTTTGGCTGGGTAAAACCTGTCAAATAATAAAAATTTGCGTATGGTGTAAAAGGAAACAACTGATCGCCTCTGTCTTCTTTCTCATTCCCGGCAAAGACAAATCCCATGGAATCATCTTTTAAAAGCTGGCTGTATAATTTTCTTCTGGATGCGTGAAATTCTTTACTGACCATAGTATTTCCCCTTATCTGTTTTTTCTTAATGTACAGTAACGATTTTACGCTAATTATAGAAATTAATCAACCGCAAAAAAAGCCACAGCTTCGTTTGCTGTGGCATCTGTTTTATTCTGCTGTGTCTCTGATGGTCGAAAGATATTTCCTATATGCTTCCTGTACCTGTTTTGCATAGGAGCGTGAAATAGGTATAATTCCGTCTTTCACCTGAAAACTGTCCGCTTTCATGGAAATGATCTCCGTCATATTCACATAAAAACTCTGGTGGCACCTTAAAAAAGTGGAATCTTTCAGTTGTTCCGCAAAGTCAATGAGCTTTCCTCTGCAATGAACGCTCCTTCCGCCTTTTAAATAAAAATTCACAGTATGCAGACTGCTGGATATATATACAATCTCACTAAGTTTTAATGTATGTACCTGTGAACGATACCGAAAATTTAAAACTCTTTCCTCTTTTCCAGGATTCTTGCACATTAAAAGATAGAGTACATATTCCAGGCGTTCTTTTTTTAAAGGCTTAATAAGATAATTAAAAGCAAAGATATCGTAAGCCTCTCTGTAAAATTTGTCGCTTACCGTTACAAAAATAATAGGAACAAATAAATCTTTCTTCCGTATTTCTTTGGCAGTGTCTATGCCGTTAAGCTTTGGCATATGAACATCTAAAAAGATTAGATCATATACTTTTTCCATCCTGGTAAAATTCTCTATAAACTCACACCCATCCTCATATATGTCCACTCTCGCCTCTGAAATGATTTCTTTCAAATAGCCTGTCAGCAGCATGGCATCCTCCTGGACGTCATCACACACCGCTATCCGCATTCCTTCCATACGAGTATCTCCCTACTATTTTTCTCATAATATAATATTATAGCATACATTAGATGTTCGTTTTACCCCCCCCCCTATCTAATTATGCTAAAATCTTGACTTTTTATGCATAGTTTAATTTTCAGAATTATCAGTTACTATTGTCAAGATTTTTTCTGATGCTCCATAAATCCCGTCATTCTTCCTGCGTATATTTTTTATCGCAAAGTATTTTAACAGTTTCTCTCTTCCCATACAATAAGTGGCAAAAAATGTGGCAAACTTTACTCTTATTTTTCTGGACACAAAAGGCGCCATGCACCATGTGCATAACGCCTCTCTAGTTCTGCTATTTATACTAATTCAATTAATACTTCCATAGCTGCATCGCCTTTACGTGGTCCGATCTTAACGATTCTTGTATAACCGCCGTTACGTCCAACGTATTTCGGTGCGATCTCATCGAACATTTTCTTTACCATGTCGATTTCTTTAGTGTTTTTCTTCTTTCCAGCGCCCTTTGCAGGTACTTCTTTTACTGGATAGAAGACTTTCATCATCTGACGACGTGCGTGAAGTCTGGACGGAGCATCCTTCTGGATTTCTTTCTGTACTTCATCGTATACAGTTTTCTTCTTTCCATCTACTACTTCTTTTACTCTTTTGCCGTCTGCATCTTTACGTGCAACCTTTGCAGTCACTGTAACAGTCTCGAAGTTATCTTTCTCACGAACTGCCATAGCGATGAGACCTTCTGCGATCTTACGGATCTCTTTTGCTTTGGATTCTGTAGTAACAATCTTTCCATGATATAAAAGGTTTGTTACCTGGTTTCTCAATAAAGCTTTTCTCTGAGCAGAAGTTCTGCTTAATTTTCTATATTTTGCCATTTTATTTTCCTCCATCTGTGGGACAATGGGGCATGCTTGTTCGGTCTTACTGTCCCATTGCTCAGCAAATCCCCACTTTAATTAATAAGGTAAGCTAAACTTACGAAGCCTCCTTGTTCTGTGCGTAAATATCTCCTACTCTTCTGTAGGCTGAAGCTGCAGACCAAGTTCTTTCAGCTTTGCAAGTACCTCTTCCAATGATTTCCGACCCAGGTTACGAACTTTCATCATATCGTCAGAAGTCTTATTACACAGTTCTTCCACCGTGTTGATACCGGCTCTCTTCAGACAGTTATAAGAACGAACGGACAATTCCAGTTCATCGATGCTCATTTCAAGCACTTTTTCCTTTTCATTGTCCTCTTTCTCGATCATAACCTCTGCTGTTCTGGCATTCTCAGATAAGTCAATAAACAGACTTAAATGCTCGCTCAGAACCTTAGCCGCAAGGCTTACTGCCTCATCCGGGTCTAATGTTCCATTTGTATATACATCCAGCGTCAGCTTATCGAAATCGGTCACCTGTCCAACTCGTGTATTCTCTACGACCATATTTACTCTGTCCACCGGAGTATAGATGGCATCCACTGCGATCACACCGATAGGCATATCGTCAGATTTACCTTTATCCGCGCTGACATAGCCGCGTCCCTTTGTAATGGTGAGCTCCATAGCCAGCCTGCAGTCCTTGCCTCCGTTTAAAGTGGCAATGACCTGATCCGGATTCATAATCTCAATATCCTGGTCAGCCTGGATATCAGCCGCAGTTACAACACCCTTTCCCTCGCACTCAATGTACGCGGTCTTAGGTTCATTATCACTGCTGGTGTTTTTAATAGCAAGGCTTTTCAGGTTCATGATGATCTCTGTGACATCTTCCTTCACTCCTGGAATGGAGCTGAATTCATGAAGCACGCCGTCAATCTTCACCTGGCTTACAGCCGCTCCCGGCAGGGAGGAGAGCATGATTCTTCTTAAAGAATTGCCCAGGGTCGTACCATAACCTCTTTCAAGAGGTTCCACAACGAATCTTCCGAATTTTTTGTCTTCGGATATTTCGGTAATTTCGATTTTCGGTTTATTAAAATCAAACACTATAAGGTTCCCTCCTTCTGGGTTCATTAACGTTTGAGGGTTTTTAATTGCTGCGCCATATTACGCATTTATGCATTATTTGGAGTAGAACTCGACGATCAGCATCTCGTTTACTGGAACGTCAATTGCCTCTCTGCGCGGAAGCTCTTTTACTGTTCCGCTTAAAGCTTCCTGGTTTACATCCAGCCATTCCGGAACAAGTCTTCCTCCGGTAACTTCCAGGATCTGTTTGTATCTTTCGGAACCTTTGCATTTTTCTTTGATCTCGATGCTGTCTCCTGCTTTTACAAGATAAGACGGGATTCTAACGCATTTGCCGTTTACCAGTACATGTCTGTGGTCAACGATCTGACGAGCTTCTTTTCTTGTTCTTGCCAGGCCCATACGGAAAATTACATTATCCAGTCTGGACTCCAGCATGATCATCAGGTTTTCACCTGTCTGACCCGGCATTCTGTCTGCTTTCTTATAATAATTATGGAAAGGTTTTTCCAGTACGCCGTAGATGAATTTTGCTTTCTGTTTTTCTCTTAACTGCATACCGTACTCAGAAACTTTACGGTTTGCACGCTTTAACTGTCTTGT
>CALIZJ010000231.1 GCA_938028845.1 uncultured Blautia sp. | reverse complement strand
GTCTCACCATCTGAAAAATCTGCTGCCATTACATTACCTGCATATGGCATGGGGATCGCCAGAATCCCTGCCAGCAATAATGCTGCTGTTTTTTTCCTATTCATCTCTTTACCTTCTTTTCTTTTTGCCGCTGGGAAGGACGGCCTCGCCTGCTGAAACCTTTTTAATTCTCTTTGCTTCCGCCTGTTGGAGCCGATATACAGTGCTTTTCTCCCTATAAACAGTAAGCTTGGACAGGGCATTTCTGCAAATCCATTTGGCGGTGGTTGTATGGGGCAATGTTCCGCTGCCGCACTGATTTGCAAATTCCTATTCCTCAGTTTATTCCATGGAATAACTGCAGCACAGTACAAATCACAGGTTAAAAGCTTTACATTTTTCGTTCGGTTTCATGACATTTTTGTTACAATTTAATTATATACTTTACATCTTCTAAACACAATATAATTCTGCGCTTTCCTAGATGCTTTCTCTACGCAAAAATAAAGAAGATACCGCTGTAAACGCAGTTATCTTCTTTACCTGTCCCTTTTATTTATTATGCCTAAAAACTCCTGTCTTTTTTTCAGCAGAACTTTGTTTCTAAAACCATTTCTTTTCCTCTTACAAAGTCTTTCTTTTTCTAAAATAAACAGCTATCTTCTTACCCGGTATAATTTAACAAGCCAAAATCCCATATTTCCAAAGATCAGTATGATAACCCCAGGCATAAACCATCCGGGCAAGGCTGTTCCCCGTACTGTATTTACAATAAGGAAAGAGAAAATAAGTATAATGCTCAGCTTCATCGTTTTCAGCATGTACTTCAAAATACGATATACTCTTTCCCTGTTTTGGGCAGTTACCTTCACACCTGTATTCCAGATTTGAGGAAATCTCTCGATCACAGATACCAGAATAAAAAGTCCCCATGTTATTGCCAGCAGGAAAAGTATTTCTCCCTTTCCGCCCCACCGGTCAATCTCTCCGGCAAAATTATAATGCATGGGTATTTTATCCGCCATAGAAGGCCAGACTATGATAAGATAGACTGTCGTTCCTATCAGCAGGAGCAATCCCAGGATTTCTATAAAAATATCCATCACTGTTGCTTTTATTTTCATTTTCTTTTCCCTGCCTTTATTCCTTCACATGATAAACCTCTTCCGGCACTTTTTTTATATATACCATAAGTTCTTCCCACATAGCATCGGCTTCTTCCTTTGGAATTCCCCATACCAAAATCCCGGTCATGATCAGATGCCGGAAGATTTCCGTGGGGGAATACTTCTGGGGATCTGCATCTATGAGCCGCAGGCCTCCATAAATAGTACCGTATCCGGTAGCCAAAGCCAATGGGTCAACCTTGGAAATATCCCAGATTTCTTCATACATATTTTTATTACACATTTTGTAATATAAGGCCACAGGATTATTAGGAGTGTAAACCGGATAATCTGCATAATAATCCAGTTCAAATTTTCTCACTTTTTCATCATATAAAGTGATAGCCCATAGTATGTAAGACCCTACCAGGTATACATATTTTCTGTTGTCACAATATTCTTTTGCAATATCGTAACACTGCCTGGTCACTTCCCATAATACCTCGTAACGAATATTTTCTTTTTCTTTAAAGTGATAATAAATGGAGCCTCGGTTTACATGCGCAGCCTTACATATATCATCGTAACTGGTCTCATGATATCCTTTTTCATAAAATAACTTTTTACAGGCATCTAATATGATCTTTCGTGTAGTCATTCCGTTTTCATATGCACCCATCTAAATTACACCTCATTTCCTGTTAAAAACAAAGATTTTCTTTTCTATCAGATCCTCCCTCAAAGATTTCTCTATAATATTTCTTTTATTTTAACAGTATTTTTTTTCGGTGTAAACATTCAGAACAGAACACATGCTGTATAAGCGATTGTCCTGGGACCATAATTATATTCCATATGATTGTCCCGGCAAACCTGGGTAACAAAAAGGCCGTACGCTTCCATAGAGGAAACTGCCTGGTCCGGAAATCTGCAGGGTTCTGGATAAGCACATTTTTCGCAGACCCGGCATCCTCCGGCTCCCAGACATAAGGCATCCGGATAAACTTTATGGATTTCTTTTGCAAAGACAAGCAATGATTCCCGATGTCTTTTTTCTGTTTCCATATACCCTTTCGTATCAATCATTTTCTTTAATTCCCCAACTGTCTGCAGTAAAATACCATGTTCGTACTTTTTCATTTTTTCCGCACATTCTTCCAGGGTACCGCATGCCGGCGGGCAGGTCCAGTTATGTCCATAGGCATTACATCTTCCGGAGGCACAGGTATCCCGTACCATCTCTCTTACCTTTAAAGTAGCCGGTTCCAGTATGCCAGCATGGGTAAATCCTATCTCTTGTGCTTTTTCTATCCATTCTTTCATTTTTATAAACTCACCTCGGTTGGTCTATTTGTCGGGAAACAGCATATTTGCAGCATAGATCCGCTGAAATTCCGGGAAGGAAGCCAGCTCTATGGGTTTTATCTCTTTCAGCAGCTCTTCTGTGTAAAAAAACAATTTCTGATCCAGCGCCATCATCCTGCTCCCCATTCCAGCCCCATTGCCGCCGGCTTTTATTTTTCCAAGAACTTCTTTTGGAAGCAAGCCGATCCGGCAGGCACTTTTAGGATCCATATAATTCCCAAATGCTCCGCAAAGGATTACCTGGCTGATATCCTCAATTTCCACATTTAATTCCTTTTGCATAAGCGTAATTCCGGCTGCAATGGCTCCTTTCGCCATCTGCACTTCCCGAATGTCCTCCTGGTTAAGGAATACGTGCTCTGTGAGATCGTAGATCCGTTCCTTTCCCTCGCCCCGGTAGTCCTTCTGAATCCGTCCTCTTTTATTGACAATGCCAAGATCCAGCATTGCTGCAATGGCGTCAATAAGCCCGGATCCACAGATGCCTTTTTCTTCCCCGTCTCCAATCACAGAAAAATCCAGTTTTTCTTTCTCATTCAGCCATACATGGTCAATAGCCCCCTGGCTTCCCCGCATACCACAGCGGATACGTCCTCCCTCAAGGGCAGGTCCGGCGGCTGTGGAGCAAGCAACCATCTTTTCACAATTCCCCAGTACCATTTCCCCGTTTGTCCCAATGTCGATCATCAATGTAAGCTCAGGATCCTGGTACATACCGGTGGCAAGGATACATCCCATCGTATCTGCGCCTACATATCCCGCGATATCCGGAACCACCAACAATTTTCCCGCTCCTCCTACCGGGAAGTAATCCGCCAAAGAAAGAACCTGCGGGGCTGTAAAAATCGGGGAAAACGGCGGTTTCGCCAGATTTTCCGGGGATTGCTCCAAAAACAGCTGCTGCATGGCAGGATTTGCAACAACAGCCATCGTTCCGATCATTTCCGGACTCAGCCCATGTTCTTCACATAACTTTTGGATCAATGACCACACACCTTCCCGGATCATTTGGGAAAGGACAGGTAAGTTTCCTCCCAGGGCAGCCTGTATACGCGAGATCACATCAGCACCATAAGGAAACTGCGGATTCAGCATACTCTGCGTACCCAGAATCTCTCCATTTTCTCCGTCCAGAAGATAAGCAACCACCGTAGTCGTTCCAATATCCACACTGATATGACAGGTTCCTTCTTTCACCGGCTGCACCTTAACTCCCGAATCCATACCTGTGGATAAAATCTCTGTTTTCCAAAGTGTTTCCTCTGTCACCACTGTCATGTCTTCCTGTATCTTTGTCCTGCATGCCAGCGTTTCCTTTCCATTTATCCAAACTTTGCATTTCCCGCACCTGCCATGTCCTCCGCAGGGAGCATCCTGCCCTATTCCCGCCGCCTGTTCCGCCTGCAGTACGGTAGTTCCCTTTGACATTTCTATTTCTTTTCCTGATGGCAAAAATTTTATAATTGGCATATTCTCATTTCCTTTAATCCCATGACTGAAAAAGGCCCCTGGAAGCATTCTCTCCCAAGGGCCGCATTTCCTTTACAACCAATCTTTCCTTTGCTGCCGTGTCCTTATGCAGCAGCCCATTCTGTACAAACCTTAACCGTCTTCTGCGGGCTGAATGACCACTCGTCTGCTCCGATTGCTTTGCAGGAATCTTCACTCACCGGATTTCCTCCAATGATAATTTTTACATCGTCACGCATACCGGCTTCCTTAAATGCATTGACCGTATCCTTCATAGAATCCAAAGCCAATGTTAAAACCCCTGACAAGCCGATAATTTTAATATTTTCATTCTTTGCCGTTTCTACGATTTTCTCCGGAGCTACATCAATGCCAAGATCCAGCACTTCGAATCCGGCAGCCTCCAGCATAGCCTTTACGATATTTTTACCTATATCATGAAGGTCATCCTTTACTGTGCAAAGGATCATCTTGCCTACCTTTTTAGAGCCTTCTCCTGCCAAAGCCGGTTTCAGGATATCCATTGCCTCCACCATGATCTCGCCTGCGTAGATCAGGTCTCCTACGAAATATTCGCCCTCTTCAAAAAGTGTTCCAACCCTGGACATTCCTTTCTGGCAGGCGTCCATTGCCTCCTGCACGCCTTCTCCGTTATTATCCATAACTTCTTTCATCATATCAAGGACTGCATCTTCATCAAGATCTGCCATTGCATTCTCTAATTCTTTGAAATCCATTTTCCTCTCTCCTCATTATATAATGTACATTATTTAAAAATCTGTTTCCGATAAGCACGGTTATACTTTCTTCCGCCCTTATCCTTCTGCGCAAGTGCCTCCGCAGCATATAAAGTTCCCATCATAAAGGAACTGCACGGATCCATGATCGCAGAATCCAGTCCGGCATTCACTGCCAGCGTCATGCAGCCAGCATTGACATATTTTCTGGCAGGCATATTAAAACTTACGTTTGATAAGGCTCCTGTCACTTTTACCTCTGGAGCATATTCATGGATTGCACGGATACACCAGGCAAAATCTTCCATAGAACTTGGGGCAGTCGCCAGCGCCATCACACATGGATCGATATGTAAATTAGAAAGGGCTACCCCATAATGATCCGCTTTATCAATAATGCTTTTTGCAATCTCCAGCTTTTTCTCCGGCTGCATAGGAATTCCCTGTTTATCACAGGTAAGCCCGATCACATTCCACGGGGTTCCTGCAATCAGAGGAAACAGCGTTTCACACTTCGTTCCTTCCTCATTGACAGAATTCACCATGCCGGGACGTTTTAAATGCCCCTCTTCAATGATCCGCTTTAAAAGAAGAGGATTCGGACTGTCAATACTGATCGGAACGTCCGTCACATCCTGAATGATATCGATCAGCCAGACCATTGCGTCATATTCCAGTTCTGTAGCCGTGCTTGGGGCACAGTCAATATATGCAGCTCCAGCCGCAACCTGCGCAGTCACCCGTTCTCTTATTAATTCTTCATTTCTCTCTTCAATGGCCTGCTTCACAGAAGGAATGGAACCATTGATTTTTTCACCGATAATAATCAAAATACTACCTCCTGCCAATTACAGATACAACATATCCCATTCAAATCCTGGAAGGAGGAAAAATCTTGCATCCTTGGGAAGCTCCCATGTTTCGTCCGCCAGGAGTTCCTGTGCAATCTCCTGAAGGTATTCTGTCTTACTCTGTTCTTTTTTTTCAGTGTCGCCCATTTTTATTCCCTCCTATTTCTTCATAGAATATTCATGTACAAAATTATAGGCATCGATCAAGTTCTGATTTACATCCCCCGGAGAGATCCACGCTTTATCCGTACAGAATAAGAAACCGTCTCCAGGCGCGCATACATCGATCACACGCTTAATGTCGTCTTTAATCTTATCTATGCTTTCCGTTCTCACTGCCGCTACTTTAAGGCCGCCTTCGATGATCTGATGGTGTCCCAGTTCCTTCTTTGCCTGGCAGATATCATCGTCATCAATATGCAGGATACAGGAATCCTTCGGAACTTCAAGGAAATGATGCCATACATTCTTCCAGCTTCCTTCCAGCATGATCCATACCTTTGCTCCTGCCGCTGCCGCACGCTCAATCCACATCTTCTCATAAGGCCAGTAAATCTCCTCAAACTGCTTCGGGCTTAAGTACGGTGCGATATGGGTCATATGGCATGCATATGGGAATTTTGCCACGGGACGATCTAATCGCGGAAGATTATATACCTCCCACAGCTTGTCACAGGCTGCTTTTACCTTATCCGGCTGTCTGCGAAGGTCTGTCAGGGTTCCCTTAAATCCCCGGCAGTAATCAAATAAGGTATCTACTGGATTAGAGAATACTTCTCCGAAATTTGCAATATCTGTAATCCCATATTTTTCGCTGAGTACCTGGGACTGCTTTCCCATCAGCAGCGCCAGTGAATAAAACTTATCCTCTGCAACTGTCTTTAATACATTTTTGGCATATTCACGGTCTTCATAAAGCTTTGGATATTTTCTGGGAAGAAGCACTTCCGAAACAAAGCGGTTCGGATCTTCAATAAAGGCATCGTATTCATCCCGCTCCATCATCGGCATCTGAATATGCTCCGGAGTTACTCCATCCGGTCCGAATTTATTCTGCAGCGGCTCCAAAACGGACTCAATGCGAGGAGTAAATAAGGTTCCTGTAAATGTATTTCCATCTGCCCACATTACCTTAAAAACATTCGTCATTGCCTCCACATAGGTATCTGCATCATCGATAATATCTGTAACCTTTTTCCCTTCCCAGGCTACCATTGCACAGCTCGCCGCCAGCATTGTCGGGACATAATCTGCCCCTTCACGGTTCAGGGCCTTCATTAAATTTGTATTTTTCATTTTAAGTAATGCATTCTCTGACACTTTCTTCCCTCCTATACAAAATAGAGCTTTTTTATAGTTCCTAATCGGAAAATAAATATCTGATCAGATGACCCAGGATATTTTTCTGAGCGTATTTTTCAAAAAACGCAGGTGCAGCGGCGCTGTACTGAGTATTTTTGCTATGGGCTATCAGGAAAACAGATAAGTCAGATGATTAGGTATTTATTATTCGATATTCTAGTATAAATATATAAAATATGCACATATTTTTCAATGTTTCAAGATTAATTTTGTGAAATTTAGACATTTACGGAGTTTAGCTAAAATTGCTGCTTCATAATGTGCGAAGCAGCGGTAAATATTCGGCATCCCCATCCTGCCGGCTAATAATATCTGCCGTATATTCGCACTGAAGCGCAGTTTATACAGCAATCCTATTCTTCTTGCGCACAGTGCGTATTCCCCAGCGTATGTTATCTTTTTATGTTTTAGAAAAGCTTGGCAGGCTTTTGTCGAAAACAAAACAGAGAACTTTCCCCTAACACAAAAAGGAGCTTCCGCATCAATGTAAATACGGAAAGCTCCTCCTGTTTATTATTTCACTTATGAATAAAAATACCTTTTACCTTAAGGATTATTATCTATGAATAATGATTTTATAATAAACCGCTCACATCCTATTTATTGATAATATGCGTCCAGCCTGGTCTTCACATTTTCCTGCAGATTCCGGTAGAAAAACTGATAGTCGTACAAATGATAAATACCATCCTCAAAAAGGTCCAGTCCCGCAGGATATTCCTCCGGCGTTACATCCGTAACTTTCAGCGCGCCGCGTGTCTCATCCAGATAGGCTCCTGTAAGCTCTGGAATTTCCTCTTTAATCTCTCCGCTGTAATCTGTAAAGCAGGCACCCAGATTCAGGCTTTTATCCGCCGGTGTGCTGTCTGTTTTCCAATTCAGCGGATTAATGGCTATAGTTTTCGTCCCCTGTGGAATCATCATGGAGTCTGTAATTTCTTCTGCTTCACTGTTAAACGAAACGATCACTCCTGTGTCATCTTCTCCCTGGGCCGCGTTCAGATGGGGATATTCTTCCAGCTCTTCCTCTGTAAGGCTCCAGCCGATTGCATAACAGGCCACCAGTTGTTCCTGCAGTTCCTCTTCGTCAAAACATTCCTTCATCAGCCTCAGACATAAATCCGCCCCCTGAGAAAATCCCGCCAATATTACCGGCCTACCTTCATTATAGTTCTCATAATAATAGGAAAATGCATCCTCCACATCTTCGTAGGCCACAGCTAAATACTCTTCCCAGTCCTCTCTTTCCAGTTCGTAGATACTTAGGCCCATCTGCCGATAATACGGCGCGAAGAAACGGCAGTCCTCATCATAGATCCCCTTCTCCATATTAATGGCCCCCAGAAAGCTTTCCTTTGCCCCCTCATCTTCAAGGGACATATTGCCCTCTGTTTCTGTTCCCCCATACACGGTCGGACAGATAAAAAAGACATCCGCTCTGCTGTCTTCTTCCTGCGTCTGACAATATGCCCAGTTTTCTTCCTTTGAATAGTCAGTCTCCTCCTTCTCTCCGGAAAACCCGGTCAGACTGCTCATTGACAGGGTCAGAAGGAGAAGTAAAAAGGGGATTCGTTTCTTCTGAATCATGTATGTGTCCTCCGTTTTGTTTATCGAGAATATAGTTTGATTATAGCAGAGATGGGGAGGGGTGTCATGGGGAGATTGTATATATTTTTGAAAGAACGTTACTGCCAGCCCCTTATTATTATGATAATTTATCCTGATATATTTATTAGACCAAAAATCTTTTAAGTATACTGTTATAAAATAGTCAAAAAAACGTCTATATGCGAGAGCGTAAAATTTTCTGTGTCTATGGAAAAAATTCTTCTTTGATAAGAAAC
>CALIZJ010000230.1 GCA_938028845.1 uncultured Blautia sp. | reverse complement strand
GTGACAGGATTCGAACCTGCGGCCTCCTGGTCCCAAACCAGGCGCTCTAGCCAAACTGAGCCACACCCCGCTGAAAGCTATTAAATTTTCCGTCGTTGTTTGACGCAAGACATATTATATTATAGAGGGTATAAAATGTCAACACCTTTTTTTATTTTTTTTTACCTTTTTTTGAATCCCTTTTTTTGAATGGGAATAAAACCCTTACTTTCTCCTTTATACAGGCGAAATTTCGTTTACGTATTCCCGAAAAAGGAGCTCTCTTTTTATACCCGATACAATCTGTCTTCCCTCCGGCTCAGATTCCTTTGGGGTATTCCACGCCTTCTGGAAGGGGGTCCCATTCGTTCAGCCCCAAACTCTGTTTAAATTTCGCCTGCTCCAAAGTCAGCTGAGGAATATCCTCCTCCAAATATTCCATAAGTTCGTCCACGCCTTCTCTTGTCACATTATTGACCAGAAATATCCTTTCACACCCTGCGTTGACCATCCATTGTTTCACCATAGGTATATTGGCATAAGGAGAATCTACCTTTGTTATGATCCCAATAAGAGGCCGAAGGATAAAAGAACGGCAGCTTGCGCCGAAAAGGTTAAAAGGCTCGTCTGCAGCCTGGACAATAGCCACTACATCCGCCTCAAAAGAAAAGCACGCAAGCCCCACGCTGAAACGTTTGGATTCTGCATACTCTCCCGGAGAATCGATGGTATCGTCTTCTGTATTGGTATATTGTGTTTTTACATAGTGAAGCTCTTCCCCTTTCAGCGCCTGCGTCAGAGAAGTTTTTCCGGCTTCACTTCTGCCCATCAAAAATATTTTTTTCATCCTGTCACCTTAATGTATATTAATTTTTGTGGATCTCACAGGTTTTAAAGCCCAAAACCTCGTCAAAAAACCGTACGACCTCCTCCACTGCAGTCTGCACCTGGGAAAGTCCTCCTGTCAGGATCAACGAGCCGCAGAACCGATCCATAAAACCAATCTGTACATCTGCGCTTTTCACTGCCACGTCTGCAGCGACCACCACTGCCTCCCAGGGAGTAAAACGGATCATGCCGATGGCTTCGCCGGTGTGGTCCTCCCCTTCATGAACACCAATATGCAGCGCCAGATTCTGATAGATACTGGCATGAGAAGGGCTGAGCACATGGGCCAGACAGACTTCCTTTCCAGGAACCCGTACACGGGTCATGCGCAGTCTCTTTCCTTTCAGATTTTTATAATCGTCATGGAACAGCTTTTCCAGCAGTTCTTCCTTCGTTATTCGAGCCATAGCCGCACTTCCTATCTTTTTGTAATGTCGCAGACTACATATCCCAGGGAATCCCGAAAATAGTCCACAATCTCCGTCATGGCAGACATAACGTCCGAGATTTCTCCTGTAATGATCAGGGTTCCTGTAAAACGGTCTGCAAACCCAAGATACACATTCCCGCTTTTTACCGCAATGTCCGATGCTATTACAGCAGAGTCAGGAGGCGTCATATTCATGATCCCGATAGCTGATGAACGGTAATCCACCTGGGGATTTAATCCCAGCTTCTGATATATGATCGGAGCCGGACCGCCCATTACGTGGGCAAAGGTGATCTCTTTTCCAGCCACAGTTTCCTGTACGATTCTTATTTGTTCTCCATGATCATTTGCCATTTCACGTGTTCCTCTCTTTCAGAAATTATTACTGTAGGATCTGCATATCCTTATAATAAAATAAGCGCAAAATACCTGTCAAAATCAAACAGGATATTTTCCCAGCGCAAATCTTCTATCAAAAAACATTCTTATCCTTTATAAATGATACTATCAGAAATTTTCTCTGTCAAGTTGATATTCTACGATAATTTGGTAAAAAAATTTGTTTATAAACCTCTCTTAACTTCTATCCTTTCTTCTTTTACAAAAAACGCCGCTTTGAACCTTATGGATTTTATCCTCCAGTCCAAAACAGCGTTTTTCCGACAGTTACTTACCGTCGTCCTTCTGATTTTCCGTCATACGGCTAATGAAATCCTGCCATGCTTTTCCCCGTAAATTCATTATGCCGATAACGGCAATAAATCCGGCTATAACGCCAATTATACCCAAAACATCCATTCACATCAGCCTCCCTTTCTAGAAAATCATTCTTCATCTGTAAATTTATTATAGCACAGAAATTGCGTATTTCACAGAAGATTTTTTCTGTCTCCGCTGTAGCTGCGGACCGCATCTTTCATTTTTCACCCGTCAAAGGAATCAACACTCATGTGAAAAGCAGCCAAAAACTGCATCTTCCTAAACATTCTTACAATTTTTTCACGAACAATGCTCTTATTGCATTTAAGACAGCGATAACCATTACACCTACATCTGCAAAAATCGCAAGCCACATATTTGCAATACCAAGGGCTCCCAGCACAAGACAGATCAGCTTTATGCCAATAGCAAACACGATATTTTCATGGACAATGCGCAGGCATTTCCTGGAAATTTTTATGGCCTTGGAGATTTTTAAAGGATCATCGTCCATCAGTACCACGTCCGCCGCTTCGATTGCCGCATCCGATCCCATGGCGCCCATTGCAATTCCAATGTCCGCCCTGGAAAGAACCGGCGCGTCATTGATCCCGTCTCCTACAAAGACAAGTTTGGCATTTTCCGGTTTGTTTGCAAGCAGTTCCTCTACTTTCTCCACCTTTCCCGCAGGCAGAAGCTCACTGTACACTTCATCGATTCCCAGATCCGCAGCAACCTTTTCCGCCACCTTTCGAGTGTCTCCTGTAAGCATGACCGTTTTTTGCACACCAGCCGCTTTTAACGCCTTAACAGCTTCCCGTGAATGGGGCTTTTCAATATCTGAGATCACAATATGGCCTGCATATTTTCCATCAATAGCCATATGAATGATCGTTCCTGTATCGTGGCAGGGAATACTGGAAATCCCTATGCGTTTCATCAGTTTTTCGTTTCCTGCTGCCACAAATACACCGTCCACCTTTGCAGTCACACCGTTTCCGCTGATCTCTTCTATATCCTCTACCCTGCTTCTGTCGATTTCCTTTCCATACGCTTTTTTCAGGCTCTTACTAATGGGATGAGAGGATGCGCTCTCCACAAGCGCTGCATATTCAATGATTTTTTCATCCTCCAGCTCATTGTGGTGGATTCCTTTTACTTCAAAAACTCCCTGGGTCAGCGTTCCCGTTTTATCAAAGACCACGATCTTCGCCTTTGACAAAGTTTCCAGATAATTGGAGCCTTTCACCAGGACGCCCCCGTTGCTGGCTCCGCCGATGCCGGCAAAAAAGCTAAGAGGGATGCTGATGACAAGGGCACAGGGACAGCTAATAACAAGGAAAGTCAATGCACGGTAGACCCAGTCTCCCCACTGCGGCGGAACATCCATGACAATCCGCACCAACGGCGGTAAAACTGCCAGTGCTAAGGCACTGTAACACACAGCAGGCGTATAAACCCTGGCAAATTTTGAAATAAAATCTTCGGATCTTGACTTCCTTGAACTTGCATTTTCCACAAGATCCAAAATTTTAGATACCGTAGATTCCCCAAATTCCTTTGTAGTCCGAATCTTTAATACACCTGTCATATTAATACATCCGCTGATAATTTCTTCTCCTGTTTTTATATCCCTTGGAAGACTTTCTCCGGTCAGGGCACTGGTATTTAAACTGGAGGTTCCTTCCACAACGATTCCGTCGATAGGTACTTTCTCTCCTGGCTGTACTACGATGATACTTCCGATTTCCACTTCATCGGGATCAATCTGTTCCAGTTTTCCGTTCTGTTCCACATTGGCATAATCCGGACGGATATCCATCAGCTCGCTGATATTCCTGCGGCTTTTTCCCACCGCATAGCTCTGGAACCATTCTCCGATCTGATAAAACAGCATAACCGCGATAGCTTCCGTATAATCTCCGTCTTCATAAATGGCCAGGGCCATGGCGCCGATGGTAGCAATAGCCATTAGAAAACATTCGTCAAATACCTGTCTGTTTCGGATTCCTTTCGCTGCTTTCAGCAGAATATCATATCCGATGATCAGATAGGGCACCAGATACAAAAGAAATCTTATTGCTCCTGTAACGGGAACATAGGCAAGAACAATCATCAGGACTGCGGCAAGAATGATCCTTACCAGCATTTTTTTCTGTTTCTTATTCATGTCTTTCCTCCTGGGTCAAAACGTCCGATAAAGCTTAAAAATAGATTTCACAGTCATCTTCTACTTTTTTGCAGTTTTTTAATACCTCCTGCATGACTGCTTTCGGCTCCTTGCCTTCTTCAAATTCCACGATCATTTTTAAAGTCATAAAGTTTACAGTTGCATCCTTTACTCCTGGAGTATGCTTTGCCGCATTTTCCATTTTATTTGCACAGTTTGCACAATCTACCTCGATCTTATATGTTTTTTTCATCGCTCTTACTCCTTTTCGTTTTTATGATTAAATAATCTTTTAATTGTTTGATTGTATCATACTCCATGAGATGTCGGATGTCAAGAGTTCTCTTCTCAATTTTTACACTTTATTTTTTCTTAAAAAAGACCTGCCCTTTCCGTTTTTTGCGACATATGTACAGAACATAAATTGTCTGTATTCTCCTTCAAATTTTCTCACTTGACATCCTATTTATATTTGCATACTATATAAGTTAATATAAAACTTTCCGAAAGGGATAAATTTGATCGACGCACTTCATATGTTATTAACGCAAAAATCCCTTAAAGAGATAACCTCTATCAGCGCACTTCATGTGTCATTAACAGGAAAATCCCTTAAAGAGATAACTTCTATCTGTATACTTTGTGCGTCATCAATTAATGAAAGGAGTGTTTTTATGCCGGAACAGACGCTGCCTCATAGCCATGGACAGGCTATCGAAAAGATGCTGGACCGTATGCCTAAAACAGAAGAATTTCAGACAGTAGCCGGACTTTTTTCCCAGTTAGGGGACAGCAGCCGCATAAGGATTTTCTGGCTGCTCTGCCACTGCGAGGAATGTGTGATCAATATAGCAGCCATTATGCAGATGAGCAGTCCTGCAGTTTCTCACCACTTGAGCAAACTAAAATCCTGCGGGCTTATCACCAGCCGGAGAGAAGGAAAAGAAGTGTATTATAAAGCAGCAGAAACAAAAGAGGCACAGCTCCTTCACCATATGGTAGAAAAAATGGTGGAGATCACCTGCCCCTGTCCTTAAATCTTATTTATTTTTTACAGTAGTTTGCTGTATGTTTTTTTCTGTCGTTTCCGATTCTTCGGAAACGATTTTCAGGAAATCCTGATCCTGTACTTTTCTGCGGGGTATGAACCGGTTCGCCAGCCTTCCTTTTCCCCTGTTTTTCACATAAAAAAATCCCAGCACTGAGAATACAGCCGCCCCGATAAAATTCACGACCAAGTCTTCCATGGTATCGATCAGTCCAATATCCAGATATCCTCCCAGGCCCAGTTCCTGCCAGTTCACAGCCGTTTCCGTTATATTGGATATCACATAGGGGATATTATGCCCCTCCGGATCCAGCGTCACAGAATGTATGGCATGAACGATCGTATCTTTCTGCATATCATAGCCCAGGATCTGGTCCATCCCAAATTCAAAAAATTCCCATACCACACCGATGGTCATAGAAAAACAAAACGCTACAATAGCGATAAAAAAGGGAGACAGTGTAAAAACAATCCTCTCACTGCGGTTTAAAAGATCCACCATAGAAAATCCTATGGCAGCCGCCAAAAATCCATTCAGCACATGTAAAACCGTGTCCCAGAAAGGAAAGACCAGATAAAACTCACTGATTTCCCCTAAAATCTGCGCTGCAAATATGAACAAAAGGATAATAACCTCCAATGTAGAAGGAAGCTCCACTTTAAAAGTAACCTGTATAAAGCTTGGTATCACCAGGAGCAGAAGGGTCAATAAGCACATAAAAACATTTTCATAGTTTTGATTAAAAAACTGCAGCACCATCATAATAAGCACAAGAGCCCGCAGTGTTAAATAGACGATGGCGGAACTTTTATGCTCTCTTATCTCCATCTTTATAGCTTTCCCTAAATTTCTGAATCTCCCGTTTTTTTCTTTTTTCCTATTCCTCATCTTTTTCTCCTAAGCTAGTATGAAAGGATGCCCCCTTCTAATCCGTCCTGCCTGTAACAGGAACTGATAACAGAATATGCACTTCTTCCGTGCTATATGTATAAAAGACTTCCGGAACCTTTACAGACCCGGAAGTCTTTCTTTACATCATTTTTTCTTTTTTTCATCCCAGAGCTTTTCAGCCACCGGCTTCCAGTTTTCCGCGTAGGAAACACATTTCTCACAAAGATGTTCTACGCTCTCCCTGCTCTGGTAATCCGTATTTACAGCCTTTGTCTCATGAACAAGCTTTGGAAGACATTCTGGGTTCTCCAGCATTGGACATGGGCGAAGATCATTTTCATTGAACGGCTGGTTGTCGTGATATGCCTGGAAGATTGGGCTCTTTAAGGCTTCCAGAAGCGTACAGTCATGAATATTTGCATTAGAGTAATGAATGAATACACATGGCTCTACATCTCCGTTTGCATTAATATGAAGATACCTTCTTCCTCCGGCAATACATCCGCCTACATACTCTCCGTCATTCTGGAAATCCATTCCGAAAATCGGCTTAGTCTGACGGAACTGGCGAACTCTGTGATACATCTGCTCTCTCTGCTCAGGTGTAAGAAGGAGCTCTGTAGATGCATCATTGCCTACAGGCATATAATGGAAAAACCATACAAACAAAGCGCCTGCCTCAATCAGCATATCATAATAAGCTTCGCTGCTGACATCTTCCACATTCTTGCTGGTATAACAGGTAGAAATTCCAAAAGGCAGCTTATGTACTTTCAAAAGCTCCATAGCATGTCTTACTTTATGATATACACCGTCTCCTCGTCTTCCGTCGTTGGCTGTCTCAAATCCTTCCAGGCTGATAGCCGGAACAAAATTCTTTACCCGCAGCATTTCCTGACAGAATTCTTCGTCAATGAGGGTTCCATTGGTAAACGCCAGGAACTCACAGTCCGGATGCATCTCACAGATCTTAATAAGATCTTTCTTTCTCACCATAGGCTCTCCGCCTGTATAAATGTACATATAAGTTCCAAGTTCTTTTCCCTGACGCACAATAGAGTCGATGGTTTCTACGCTTAAATTCAGGCGGTTTCCGTATTCTGCTGCCCAGCATCCTGTGCAATGCAGATTGCAGGCGGAGGTAGGATCTAAAAGAACCGCCCAGGGGATATTACAATTATATTTTTCAGCATTTTCGTTTTGAAGAGCGCTTCCCTTCAGGCTGGCGTTCATAATAAAGTTTTCAAAAAATGCCTTCCTTACTCCCGGATTCAACTCGTAAAGACGTAAAATCAACTGATACCAGTTATTTTTTTCTGCGATGGAATTACGTATAGCTCTCCTCTGGGATGTATACCAGTCATCCGGGAAAAATCTGTCTACCATTTCCATCAGCTTTGGTATGTTCGCCTCCGGATCCTTCTCCAAGTATTTCAGTGCCTGGCTTAAAGCAAATTTCTGAACATTTTCTTTCCATACTTTTTGAATCATTTTGCAAACTTCCTCTCTAGTATACTCTTGATTTTATATTTCCTGATTATAATTATCCTTGTTCCCAAAGTCATTATCCACAGTGCAGAATATGTCGCATTTTTTGACATTTTTGCAAAACTGTCAAGATATTTTTTCAACTTTTAAAAGCCCAAAAAATACTTGAGAAATTTTCTCACTTTATATGTGCTTATCTAAAGCTGGACTTCATTTTTAAACCTTGTTATAATGGTTCACATGAACATTTTAAGAAGGGAGGAGACATTTTTGCCTGAATCAAATTTAACGAAAAAAGCTTTGGCAGATTCTTTAAAAAAACAGCTAATGCATCTTCCTTTTAATAAAATCACCATCACAGATATCTGTCAGGAATGTGGTATGCACCGCCAAAGTTTTTATTACCACTTTAGAGATAAATATGAACTGGTAAACTGGATTTTTAATGAAGAATTTTTAAGTTTTATGAAAAAGAACCCCCATTACAACACCAGGTGGAGTTTTTTCAATGAAATCTGCCAATACTTTTACGATAACAGAGATTTCTACCGCAAAGTCCTGATGGTGGAAGAACAGAACTCTTTCTCAGAATACTTCAGTAACTTTTTACAGAACATATTCTATCAATACCTGAAAATTGTTCTGGAGGAAAACGAGGACCTGGATTTTTACATCCATTTCTATACAGATGCGATCATATCCGCTGTCAAACGTTGGATTTCCAGCGAAAACTGTTACCAGCCGGAAAAATTTATTTCCTTAATACGGTCCTGTCTAACCGTTTCTTCTATCACCCTGGATGAATATGTTTTAGACATTTCCTCCATCCTGCCCCTTCACCCTTAAGGGTACTGTTTCATCTTATGGAAAGTTCGTGTATTACACAGCTTAGGGAAACACACCCGGCTGTTCCCCCCATCCACGATTCCATAAAAAGAGTACAGTTCTTTCAAAAGAAAGATCCTGTACTCTTTTCTTACTTATCTTAAATCTCCTACAAAAAACAAAGCCACTGTTCCCGGGCCGGAATGGGCGCCAATAACAGAACCCACGTGATCCATCACCACTGTCTTTATGTTATATTTTTCTTTTACTTTATTCACAACAAACTGTGCGTCCTCTTCACAGTCACCATGGCTGATAAAAATCGTATCACAGCCATTCTTATAGCTTCCGATCTTCTCATCCATCAGCCGCACCAGCTCCAAAAGAGCTTTCTTCCGTCCTCTTACCTTACCGATAGGGATCAGCTTGCCTGCGTCATCCACGTGCATGACCGGCTTAATATTTAACATTCCTCCAAGGACCGCCGTAGTCTTGGACACACGTCCTCCCCGGTAGAGATGCTCCAGATCATCTACCGTAAAGAGATGAACGATATGTTTTTTATTATCCTCTGTCCATTTCGCTACTGTTTCCAGATCCTCTCCCGCTTCTTTTTTCTGCTGGGCAAGATATACCAGAAGTCCCTGACCGAGGGAGGCGGCAGCAGAATCCACAACAATAACCTTTCTCTCGGGATATTCCTCCATAAGCTCTTCTCCTGCGATCCGGGCACTGTTATAACTTCCGCTCAGACCTGAAGAAAAAGCGATGTGAAGGATATCTTTTCCTTCTTTCAGATAAGGCTCCATCATCATCCTGACATTTTCGGGATTTACCTGTGTCGTGGTAGGCATAGAGCCCTTTCGCATCCGGTCGTAAAATTCATGTACCGGCAAAAACTCTTCCGGAGCGTAACTCACGCCATCTATCGAATAGGTTAAATAGGTACAGCCAACTCCATGGTCCTTAAAATACGCCTTTGAAAGGTCA
>CALIZJ010000229.1 GCA_938028845.1 uncultured Blautia sp. | reverse complement strand
ATAGAATGTGGATTTGACACGGATTGTAATGGAGCGACAGTGGGATCTATAATGGGAATGCTGCTGGGAGAAGAAAAAATACCAGAAAATTGGAAAGCAGGATTGACAGGAGTTCTTAGAACAGGAGTGGCAGGATTTCATCAAATTACAATAAATGAACTGGTTGAAAGAACATATAAACTTATATCAAAGTAATTTTGTTCCAGGGGCTGAAAGGCCCCTGGAATTATTTTATACATTTTAATATTATCACTTTCCATAGATCTCATCCAGTACGGCTGCAATTTCACCCAGTGATTCTTTATATCCGCCGGAGGCCCAGGAAATGTAAATGTTATACAAAGCACCAGCAAAGCCGGACAGCTTGTAGTATTCTTTAGGGGAGGCGGTTTCATCCAGCCATTTCTGCTGGACGTATTGTGTGAGATAATCCAGAAAGATATTTCCGAATCCGCAGTGGATCAGACCGTCAAAGAACTCCCGGTATTCATACCAGTATTTAAAACAGTGGAGCATATGGGCCCGGTCATAGTAGATGCCTTTGAGCTGCTGCTGGCGGTCCTCTTCTTCATATTTGATGAAAATGTCCCTTAGATGGAGGGAGAAGATCTCTTCTTTTGACCGGTAATTCCGGTAAAAGGTCATTCGGGAAACTCCTGCCCGCTGGGTCAGCTCGGAAACAGTGATGGCTGACAAAGGCTTTTCTTTGATCAGCTGCAGCAGGGCCTGGGCGATACATTCCCTTGCAAGGATATTGGCCTGGCTTTTGCGTTCTCTTTTCATAAACAAATCCCCTTTTTTTCTGGACTTCCAAAAAAATTGACACTCAATAAATTGGCACTCATTGGGGAACCCGAAAAAGCCCGTAAAACCAAGGGAAATCCCATTTTTCACTTGTATTTTTTAGCGAAATATGGCATAATATAAGAGAAGTAATTAACCCTCAAGTATTAAACGAATGGAGTGCCATATGTACCTGGACTGTACGATAAAGATACCTGATTCAAATGGGAAAATCACGAAGAAGACAATCAAGGGAACAACGTATATCTATTATGAATACGCACGGATTTATCTGAAAGATAAGAAGTATAACACACCGAGACGGATATGTATCGGCAAGCAGGTTCCTGGCCAGTCTACACTTATGTTGCCTAATGATAAGTTTTTAAAGATATTTCCACAGGAAATCCTGTCGGAGGAGAAACAGGGATACCGAAGTGGCTGCCTTCGTATAGGAGCTTATATTTTGATCCGGAAGATCATATCTGACTACAGATTGGATCTTATGCTTGCAAGAATCGTTGGAAAGGATGCCGGGTTGTTTCTGGATCTGGCTGCCTATACAATCATTACCGAAGGAAATGCTGCCCAGTATTATCCGGATTATGCTTTCAACCATCCATTGATGACAGAAGATATGCATATATACAGTGATTCGAAAGTGTCAGATTTTCTCAGCCGGACTACGACAGACCAACGGATTCTGTTTTTGAATGAATGGAACGAGAAGAGAGATCATAGGGAAAGGATCTATATTTTTTACGATTCCACAAACAAAAACAGCCAGGCCGGCGACATCGATCTGGTGGAGTTTGGCCATCCAAAAAATGACCAGGGAAAAGAAATCTTTAATTATTCCATTGCCTATGACCGGAATAATAGAGAGCCTTTGTTCTACGAGTCTTATCCCGGAAGCATTGTAGACATATCCCAGCTTCAGTATACGCTTGGCAAAGCGAAGGGATATGGGTACAGAAGGGTTGGGTTTATTCTGGACCGGGGATATTTTAGCAAGGAAAATATCCGGTTCATGGATGATAATGGATATGATTTCGTTATCATGGTCAAGGGGATGAAAAAACTGGTCAGCGAGATCGTGCTGGAGCGAAGAGGAAGTTTCGAGGACGACCGGAAAAACAGTATCCGCATCTACAAAGTCAGTGGTACAACTGTTCGGCGGAAACTATATGCAGATGATGAAAAAGAGCGGTATTTCCACATTTATTATAGTGACAGCAAAAGGCAGTCTGAGCGGGAAAAATTTGAAGATAAAATTGACCAGATGGGAAAGAAACTAAAAGACTGTATGGGGCTGCCAGTTCGCCCGAGAGGAGATTTTATAAAATATTTTGATCTTGTGTACTGGCATGAAGGCCTGGAAGATGAGAAGTTCATGTCCGGAATCGAAAAGACGGAAATAATCAACCGTGAGATACAGTTGTGTGGTTATTTTGTGATTGTGACTTCGGATAAGATGACAGCAGAGGAAGCGCTGACGCTGTATAAGAGCAGAGATGGATCGGAGAAACTTTTCCGGGGAGATAAATCGTATCTCGGAGCGCAGAGTGAACGGGTTTACTCTAATGAGTCAATGGATACAAAGATATTTATAGAGTTTGTAGCCACGATTATCCGAAATAAAATATATACCTGTCTAAAAGACGAAATGGATCGACAGGAACACAGGAAAAATTTCATGACAGTGCCTGCAGCCATAAAGGAACTGGAAAAGATAGAGATGCTAAAAGGTGCTGATAATGAATACCGTTTGGATTATGCAGTCACTGCCAGACAAAAAGAGATCCTGAAAGCTTTCGGCCTTACAGCATCTAATGTGCAGAAACAGGCGGCTGCAATCAGTTCAGATTTGGCAAGGATTGAGGTTGAGGAGTTTGAAAAAGCTGCAAGTGAACAGATGAAATCACTGTGATGAAGGAGGGGCGGAAGATGGTAAGACGGGTTGTGACATTAGAGGAAAAGATAGAGAAAGCTCAGATCAATGTGGCCGAAACAAAAGCGAAATACGACAAGGCAGTTGATGAATTGGAAAAGCTTCTGACGAAACGGAAAGAGCGGGATAACAAGCAGCTCCTGGAAGCATTCTCCGAAAGCGGGAAAACCCTTGCAGAAGTCATTGAATTCCTGCAAGGGAATAAGTCGTTGGAAGATTGAGTGATACACAATTGAACAACAGGGGGAAGAAAAAGTATGATGACACTAACGCAGTATAAAAAAGTAATTAAATCTTTAACCAGAGATGAATTAGAAGCGCATTTATTTGAAATGTTCAAATCTTCTAAAGTTTTCAAGGATATCGAAAGCAGTTGTTGGAGCGGAGCATCCAATGATGAATTGCTGGTCAGTCTGCAGAAACGATTAGAAAAGGTTTTCTGGAAGGAACAGTTTTCTTTGGGTGAATGCAAAGGTGTGCTGAATGATTACCTAAGCAGAACCGTAGATGAAGGAACGAAGGCTCTGATGCACCTTGCTTTCGCTGCCGAAGCCGCAGAACTTAGTGCGGCATATGGTGACTATGGGGAAAAATTTTACAACAGCCTTGAATCCTCAGCTGAAAAATTTCTAAATTATGCAAAACTACATCCGGATTTCTTCAGCTTCCACGAAACAGAATTCGAAAACCTCATATCTACTGCCGCTCCTCTGGGCTATGGCGTATCAGACGATCTGGGATATATGATGGAAAATGTTCGCATAGAACTCGAGTATTATGATGATCCAGATGAGGACAAGTGATGACCGTAAATAGCATTGAGGGTTAAAAAAGTCAGGAAGTTAAGGATATCAGACGTTTCGGAAGAATGAGAAAATGGAACAAAATTTTCATTTTCTAATATAACGAAATTTTAATTTCCTTTTAACACAACCATGGTCGCGGCAAAATGAAAAACATCTTACAATACGAATGAAAAAAGAAACCAATAAAGAGGTTGGAGGTAGAGTAAGATGGAATTATCAAAGAGACCGGCTGCAACGCAGTCTCAGAAACTGATGGTCTTTGTGCTGACTATGGCGCTTTATGGGCTGGCCAGTTTGTTTACGGAACTGATCCCTAAATTTCAGGTGGGGTTTGTGGAATTTTCCGTGGAGTATTTTTTGTTCATCCCACTGACGCTGGCGATGCTGTTTGATCCCCTTTCTGCTGCGTTAGGAGCGGCTACAGGAGAACTGGTATTTAGCGAGATCATGCTGGGCCAGTTCGGAGGACTGGGTGAGCTGGAAAAATTTATAACGGTTACCATCGGCGTATACATTGCTGGACGTATGGTGAAAAATCCAGAAAACCGTAAGATGGTAGGGCTTGCTGCCCTGACCGGCACGGGGCTGCAGTTATTGATGGGAACGGTTATTGATATTTTGAAGGTTCAGTTTGCTGTGGAAGATTTTGAGGCGGTAGCCGGCCTGCCGGAAAGCGTATTTGCTACGGAGGGCTTTGCTTTCTTAAATGATCTCCTGTTCTCAGGTATCCTTTTCTGCCTGCTGCCTACTTTATTTCTGGTGCCGAAGCTGCACGGAAAAATAGAACCTCTCTTAGGCATGAGTCCCAGAGATGAGAAAACAGGTTTGGGAGAAATAAACGGAAAGCTTGTGCTTGGTGTAATCGTGGCCTTTATTGTGGCTGTCTGTGCGGAACTCCTTGCTACCAGCGGAACTCCTCTGATCGAATGGGAAGCAGGATGGGCGGAAAGCAAAACGGCGATTGCTGTGGGAATGGTAGCAGCAGCTATAGTGGCGGTTATCGTTTTAATAGCTTTAAAGGCTAAGGCGGGAAAGGAAGAGGCGCAGCAGCAATGAACATTATTGAGATAGAAGGCTTGACCTATTCCTATCCTGCTGCAAAAGATCCTATCCTGAAAAACATTTTTCTACAGGTGGAAAAAGGGGATTTCCTGGCAATTGTTGGTAACAACGGATGCGGGAAATCCACTTTTTGTAAAACGTTAAACGGCCTTATTCCTCATTTTATTACAGGAGACTTTTCGGGAAAAGTGACAGTGGGCGGAATAGATACCTTAAAGGCGGATGTAGGAACTCTTGCCTGCAAGGCGGGGTATGTATACCAGGATTTTGAAAATCAGATCGTAAGGCCGACAGTTTTAGACGATGCTTCCTATGCCTGTCTCAACTATGCTATGGAGGATTATAAAGAAAGAGGGAGGGAGGCCATTTCTCTTTGCGGTTTAAGCGGACGGGAAAATGATTATGTATGGCAGCTTTCCGGGGGACAGACTCATCTTCTGGCTCTGGCGGGCGCGATCTCTCTGCGGCCGGATATCCTTATTCTGGATGAGCCCATAGCCCAGCTGGATCCGGGACATGCAGACAAAATCTATGAAGTGCTGCGGGATCTAAATGAAAACCATGGGAAAACAATCATTGTAATAGAACACCACACAGAGTATATAGCAGACTACTGTAAGCATGTAATGCTCATGAGGGACGGAAATATTGCCTGGAAGCTTCCTGCCAGGGAGGCTCTTAACCGGGTGGAGGAATTACAGGCCAGCAATATTTTTCCTCCCCAGGTGACCATAGCCGCGTATCAGATGAAACAGGACGGAAGGCTGCCGGAAGACGAAGTTCTGCCCGCTACAGTGGAAGAAGGAAAAGAAACCTTCCGCAAGCTTAAGTTCCACCCTTTCACAAGCTCCGTAAATAAAAAGAGCTGTGAGAAAACGGAAGAGGCGATAGCTTTTAAAGACGTCTCTGTGGCATATCCCACGGTAAAAGGAGAAGACAGGGTGGTATTTGACCATTTAGATCTGGATATAAAAAAAGGGGAAAAGATAGCTCTGATCGGCTCTAATGGCGCGGGAAAGTCTACTTTGATGAAGCTTGCGGTAGGACTTTTAAAGCCCGGAAAGGGAGAGGTACTGCTGGACGGAGAAAAAATCGGAAAAAGAAAAGCAGAAGATCTGTCAAGAAAAATTTCCCTTGTATATCAGAATCCAGAGGAAATGTTTATTAAGGATTCTATAAGAGGGGATATTGCTTATGCCATGCAGGTACGGGGCATGGATAAGGCGGAGGAGAGAACGGACGAGCTTCTTGCCCGCTTTCGCCTGACAAACCTGCAGAAGCGGGACGGCAGGCTGTTATCAGGAGGACAAATGCGCCGCGCAAGCCTTGCGATCGGGATTGCTCTTAATCCGGGCATCCTGCTTTTAGATGAGCCTACGGCAAATCTGGATATCGCTACCAGAAAAGAGATCATGAGGACGCTGGAGGATATGAAGGAGATAACAGAGACGGTAGTGATCGCCACCCACGACATGCAGCTTGTCTGCGAGTGGGCAGAGCGCATTGTAGTCCTTTGTAAAGGCAGGGTGGCGGCGGACGGAACCAGGGATGAAATATTCGGGAATAAGGAATTAGCGGAAATGGTAGGAATCCGGCCTCCGGAGATTTTTTCCATGGGACAGGCGCTGGATAAGAGGGCATTTTGTTACACAGTGGATGAATTTTTACAAAGTTTTAAGGAGACATAAGGATGGAAGCGAAAAAGAAACTTTCAGAAAATATCCTTGATAAATTTTCCATAGACTTTCTTCGGAATCAGGTGCTGAAAAATGCATATGGAAACGATGATACTCTGATCGCACAGATGGATCCAAGGATTTTGCTTATGTGGTATCTGTTTATGGGGCTGGTTCCCTGGTTTGTAAATGATCTTTGGTTCTTGATGGCATGCTTTCTTCTGGTGATGGTGACCACCAGGCTTGCCAGAGTAGCGGGGCTCGTACTTTTTCTCTTTATAATAGGTGTGTTCAGCCAGACGGGATATCTGCTGGTGGTCTCTCTTCTTTTCGGAGGAAATGGGGAGACGGTTCTGCCTTTATTGATACTTACCTTAAAGGTAGCGACCTGTTCTTTAGCTTCTATAACTGTATTTTCCGGGCTTGATCCGGATCGGCTTTCTAATGGGCTTATGTGGTACGGGTGCCCGGAGAGGCTCTCTTTTTCTATATCCTATGCTTACCGGGTGCTTCCTATGCTGATGGAGGAATTTCAGAACATTCTTCTGTCTTTCCGTATGCGGGGAAATCCTCCGGCTCATGAGAACATTCCAGGAAAAGTACGGTATTTGCTTTATCAGGTAAAAGTGATCATGCATGCTTTTTATCCGCTTATGCTCAATACTGCCAAGCGTTCCCGCACTACAGTGGAAGCCCTTGAGATCAAGGGCTACCGTTATGCGGCGGTAAATAAATCAGTGAAAAAATTAAAGCTTGCTTCCTTAAAGATCACTTATAATGATCTGCTGTTTTTAGCGCTTTCCTTTCTGTGGATTGCGTTGTCCATACTGGTATCAACATTATTTTAGAAAAGAGGGATCAGATTGAAACTGGATTTTCATACACATGGGAAATTGGCTAAACGGCTGCCGTTTTCCACAGAATATACAGACTGGCTGTTTGAAGAGGCAAAAAGAGCAGGATTAGATGCACTGTGTTTGACGGAGCATTTTAATACGCTGCAGTTCGAGGAGGTTTATGGCTATCTTATAGAAAAATGCAGACGGGAAGGAGATACGCTGGTGCTGGAAAACGGTCTTCGCATTTTTCCGGGCATGGAAACAGATATTGCAGAGGGAGGGCATATTTTAAGCCTGGGAAGCGCGGAAACGATCCTGGAGTTAAACCAGCGTCTGGCACCCCATAAAATACCGGGAAAATTTCTTCCTTTTAAAGAATTAATGGATCTTTTCAGGGAATATGACGTTTATGTGGGAGCGGCACATCCTTTCCGGGAAGGCGGGCATATACCGGAGCTTCCGGAAGATCAGCTCGCGCGCCTTGACTTTATCGATTTAAACGGAAAAGACGTGGCAGAAGACTTAGAGGGGACGAAGATCCGTACTTATGAAATGGGAAATAAAATTACGAAACCTGTGATCGGAGGAAGCGATACCCATCAGGCAGTACAGTATGGGTGTATTTATACAGATTTTGATGAAGAAGTAGTGACATTTCAGGAACTTTATAGGAAAATGATAACAGGAGCATATTATATAGTGATTTCTCCTATGGCATCCTTTCAGGTAAGGACAGCAGGCATCCTGAAAAGAGCCTTAAAAGAAATTCATGCTTTAGGAGGAGATTATGTATCCGTTTTGACAGGAAACGGAGCTTCCCGATTTACCTTGATGCCAGGGCAGGCAGGCCGGGAAGGGGGAGATTTTGGAAGTAAATCTTCGAATTTATCATTATTGACGCAGTAAATGCGTCAGAAGGAGGAAAAATGCAGCTGCATTTACCGAATATGCCGGAACAAATTACAAAGTCAGAATCGAAAATACTGGATTACATTTACAATAATACAGACGAATTTTTATTTTCCTCTATAGGAGCGGTAAGTAAAAAGCTGGGTGTATCAGGTACTACGATATCCAGATTCGTACGGCATGTAGGATGTGAAGATTATAAAGAATTAAAGAAATATATTGCAGACCAGAGCATGTCAGAAGGACCGGCAGCAAAAATAATAGAGACCCTGCGTTCTGACCGGAATTTTACCGCGGAAAACTGGATCATACGCCAGCAGATGTATCTTCAAAAAACCTTGGAGGGTTTGGATGAAGAGGAGTTTCAAAAGGCAGTGACGGCTCTTTTAAGCGCCCATAGGGTATTTATCCATGCAAAGAGCGCCTCGGCCGCTTTGGGAAAGCTGCTGATGTTCCGCCTGAGAAGATTAGGAATAGAAGCAGTCCTCTTGCCTTCCGGCGGTTCAGAGATGCTGGAAGGGCTGGTGAATGTAAAAAAAGAGGATCTTGTGGTTCTATTTAGTTTCGCTAAGGTGTCGAAAGAAGGAAAAATAATCCTCCGGCATCAAAAAAAGATAGGATACCGTACGATCGCCTTTTGCAGCCGCACCTTTATTCCTAAAGAGGAGCAGGCGGATATCCAGCTTTTTGTGTACCGGGGAGAACCTAATGAATATCATTCTATGACCTGTCCCGCCGCTGTAGTGGACGCATTAGTAGTAGCGGTATCAGAACAAATGGGAAGTGAATCCGTCCTCCGCCTCAGCAGCCTTCATGAAATGAAAAAGCAATATGCTTTAGACCGCTGAGACGGGGAAGGAAAGCAGATAATATTTCCACAGATAAGAAGGGGCTATTCGTTATAATACCCATAGATCATCCGGCTGTTTGACGCAATGCTTGCCTGAGCGGCGGCAGTGTCCGTTAAATTCTGGGACATGAAACAGATTACCAGATCTATGCCCTTTGCGGTATCGTAAACGATGCCTGCATCGTTTTCTACAGTGTCAAGCTCTCCGGTCTTGTTGGCCACATGGACGCCGTCCGGCATTTGTGCCGGGATTTTGTTCTGCCGGGTCTGCATACGCAGGAGGTAATACATGTTTTCGGCGTGAGAGAGTGTGGAGTCTGTGGCGGTGCCGTTATTTAGCTGGTAAATTTCTTTTAGAAATTTTCCGCAGTCCCTTACGGAAGTTATATTGTCTCCGTTTTCCGCGCTTGCTAAAAGCATTCTTCCCATAGAAGTCTCCGTATAGCCGTGTGCCTGGCAGAAGGAATTAACCCGTGCCATTCCGTTTTCATCGCTGCCGTTTCCAAGATAATTTACCAGTGTATTGGCGGCATCGTTATCACTTACGGTGATCATGGAGTTTAAAAGGGAATCCAGAGTTTCACTGGAATACTGGGCAGAAAGGGCGTCATAATCTTCATAAACAGCGCCCATGATAAACAGCTTGATCAGGCTTGCTGCCTGCATAGGCTGGCTGTTGATGGCGCCTTCTGTGTTTTTTAACAGATTGCAGACATATACAGACCAGGTGCCGTTATCCTGGGGGAGAAGGCCGTTGATCTGGGACAAAAGATTATCCATGCTGTCGTCTGTGTTATCGGTGAAAGTTCCGCTGGAAGAGGGGGAGATGGTTCCTTCCTCCTGTGTTTCAGTTTCCTGGGACTGTGCTTCCTGCTGGGCAATCTGATTTTCCAGATTTTCCAGTTCATTTGCCTTCTGGCTCATTACAGAGGCAGAATCGGAAATTTCCTGGACCGTATCCTGCAGATGGGAAACCCTTGCCTGCAGTGTGGCAAGTCTGTCCAGTGAAAGGAAAGTCAGTGCGCCTAAACCTATCAAAGCGAGGGCAAGGATAACGATGACTATATATGGAAAGATTACCCGTTTTGTTCCTTTTGGTTCTTCCGGGGTGTTTGGTTCTGATTCATAACTGCTCATCTAAAAACTCCTTCCTTAATTAAAATGTATGCAGGGCATTTTTTCTCAACTGAAGTAGGCATCAATGCCGTTGGCGATCCCTTGTGCCATTGTTTCCTGAAACGCCAGATCGTTCATCAGGCGGTCGTCGTTTTCGTTTGTCATAAAGCCCATCTCTAAAATCGTGACGGGAACGGTACTCCAGTTAATGCCGGACATATTGTCATAGTATTGTACGCCCAGGTTGGCAAAGCCTGTGGCTTCACAGTAGGCGTTAAGTACGGACTGGGATAAACGAACGGATTCCGGGGAAAGCTGGGAGACATAAGGATTTGTCTCTGAGGGAGCCATAGCCAGTGCGCCTGAGGCGGTGTGAGAATCCTCGCCGTTTGCGTGAATACGCACATAAATTTCCGCACCCTGTTCCGCCACATACTGTGCACGTTCCATATTGCTGATGGCGGTGTCATTGTCCGATCTTGTCATGACTACCTGGTAACCTCTTTCTTCCAGGATATCTTTAAGTTTCAGGGAAACTTCCAGGTTAAGCTGGTATTCGGGAATACCTGTATAGCTGCCCTGGGTACCTGTGGAAGATTTTGCCTTGGTTTCAGAAGCGCCGGGGCCTATCGGTTCCTGAGCGCTCATATCAATGGAGGAACTTTGGTGTCCCGGATCTATTCCGACGATGTGCCCGTTTGCAGAGGCAGAAGTCTGGCTGAAGACAGAAGGTTTGGCTGCCTGCTCTTCATCCACTGGGGCACGCTCCCTGCTTTTCTCCTGAGCAGCGTTTTTTTCTTTTTCCTGGAGATAATTTAAAGTCTCCTGTCTGGAACTGACCGCATTTGTAAGTATTTCTTCGTCCTCTTTTAATTCCTGTTGTTTTTCTTCTATTGGTTCCATCGCTTTTTCTAGATCTCTCTGTGTGATGATGATCTGTTCGTATGTATTATAGCTGAAAAAGAAGAGGGCAGCGATGAAAAGAAGACCAGTCAGGAAAAGAAAGACTGCCATGATACTGGGCTTTTTTTTCATAAGAGAAACCTCCTTCTGCTGGCAAGTTACTTTTTATTATGACATATTATAATGAAAGAATTGTAAAAAAGCAATTGCCAGCGGGGATACTTTTTATGGATGCGCCGGTATACCCGTACAGGGCTTAAAAGGGAAAAGTATTATAAAATCAGCAAAAAACAGGTAAAATTCACGTTAAATGCCTTGACAGGCTTATTCGAACAGGATATAATGAGCAAGCGTGCAAAAGCAACGCTGCTTTTGGTGCGCAAAAATAAGACAATAGCAACCGCAAGGCCCCATAGAAAACTATGGAGAAAAAAATCGGGAGGTGAAATGGAATGCCAACATTCAACCAGTTAGTAAGAAAGGGACGCCAGACCGCTGTTAAGAAATCTACAGCACCGGCTCTGCAGAGAACCTATAACTCTTTAAGAAAGAAAGCAGTAGCACAGTCTGCACCACAGAAACGTGGCGTGTGTACAGCAGTTAAGACAGCTACACCGAAGAAGCCTAACTCTGCTCTTAGAAAGATCGCCAGAGTTCGTCTTTCCAACGGTATCGAAGTAACAAGCTATATTCCAGGAGAGGGACATAACCTTCAGGAGCACAGCGTTGTTCTGATCCGTGGAGGAAGGGTTAAAGACTTACCTGGTACCAGATACCACATCATCAGAGGTACCCTGGATACCGCAGGCGTAGCAAACAGAAAACAGGCCCGCTCCAAATACGGCGCTAAGAGACCGAAGAAAAAATAAAGTAAATTTCGAAGTGTAACGGAGAAATTTACGCTACTCATTGGACGCTTGCGGACAATGAGGTTCCCGTCGCAGTGTAACGGAGAAATTTACGCTGCTCATTGGACGCTTGCGGACAATGAGGTTCCCGCTTTTTATAAAAAGCAGGAAGAAGACAGATCAATCGAGAAATCACACATGACTATAAATTTGTACGGTATTCCATATACCCTGTCGGTTGCGGGTTAATATAGGACTTTACCAGTGCGAACACCTTAGTTTTTGAAGTGAGTACCGATGAGATAATCAAGATGATTAAGGAGGGAAGTAACGTGCCACGTAAAGGACATACTCAAAAAAGAGACG
>CALIZJ010000228.1 GCA_938028845.1 uncultured Blautia sp. | reverse complement strand
GCAAGGCCTTCTTTAAACATTTTTACAAAGATCCACTGGGTCCATTTATAGAAGTTTGGATCTGTGGTGTTTACTTCCATATCCCAATCATAGATAGCCGCAATGTCATTGATCTGTTTTTTGATGTTTTTTACATTCTCCGCTGTAGAGATTGCCGGATGAACGCCCATCTTGATGGCATAGTTTTCTGCCGGAAGTCCAAAAGCATCCCAGCCCATTGGATGGATAAGATAATATCCCTGCAGCATTTTATAACGGCTCCATACATCAGAGATTACATAGCCTCTCCAATGTCCTACATGCAGTCCGTTTCCTGATGGATACGGGAACATATCCAGACAATAATATTTCGGTTTCTTTCCGTCATTGACGTTTACCGGGTTTTTTTCCCAGTTTGTGCGCCATTTCGCTTCGATTGCCTTATGATTATAAGGTGCGCTCATGATTCGTTCCTCCTGTTCCTGATTAAAATCGGCTCTGTCAGGGCAGCTTCCTTTTCCAGAGCTTTTTTCTGATCCCAAGAAATAAGAAAAACCTCCCGTCTCACCTAGAGACGGAAGGCAGTCTTTCCGCGGTACCACTCTAATTCACCGAAATTTTCCGGTGCACTTAAGATTCTGTAACGGGAATACCCGTCCGGAACTACTTTTACTTTCACTCCGGAAACTCCAAGGCGAGTTCAGAAGCATGCATCTCTGCCTTGCACCATCCGGCAGTTCTCTGTACATGCAGACCTTCTTACTATTCCTTTTCCATGTTTTTTCATATGAGTTCTGTGTTTATCTGGGAATCTTTCTGTTCTCCCGGATATAATTCGTTTTTAATTCTAACCAGACAAGCCTTGTTTGTCAAGAAAAACCTCTATTTTTTCTGTCTTTTCTCACGGATTCCCTCAAGAATAATGTTTCGGATATCCTTTGCTTTTTCTTTCTCCATATTCTCTACCCCTTCAAGGGGATAGGGAATACCAAGCTGCTGGTATTTTGTTTTTCCCATGGTGTGGTAAGGAAGCACTTCAAGGCCTTTTAAATTCCGAAATCCGCCGATAAGGAGTCCAAGCTCCTTTAGCTCCTTTTCCCCATCGGTAATTCCCGGCACCGCCACATGGCGGATCACCATGTCAATGCCTGCCCCTTCAAGGGCTTTCGCAAAAGCAAGGACCGGATCCAGCTTCTGTCCTGTAAGTTTTTTGTGTCCTTCCCGGTCGCTGTGCTTTATATCCAAAAGAACCAGATCTAAATTTTCAAAAAGTTCCTGGAATTCTTCCTGTCTTTCCTCACGATACACGATTCCAGAAGTATCCAGGCAAGTATGGATGCCTCTTTCTTTTGCCTTTTTAAACAGCTCTGTAAGAAAAGGAAGCTGCAGCAGCGGTTCCCCTCCGGTAGCTGTGATCCCGCCTCCCCGGTAAAAGGCTTTGTTCCTTTCGTATTCAGCAAGAAGCTCCTCTGCTGTTAGAAGTTTTCCCCCCTTAAGGGTCCAGGTATCTGGATTATGGCAGTACAGGCAGCGCATGGGACATCCCTGGAAAAACACCACAAAACGAACTCCGGGACCGTCAACGGTCCCGAAGCTCTCAGTAGAATGGATTCTGCCTTTTCCTCCATTACATTCCTCGTTCATAAAATCACATTCCCTCATGGAAAGTTCTGGAAATAACCTCATCCTGCTGTTCTTTTGTCAGCTTGTTAAAGTTTACCGCATATCCGGATACACGCACGGTAAGCTGCGGGTATTTTTCCGGATGCGCCTGTGCATCTAAAAGCGTATCCTTTGTAAATACATTTACATTCAGGTGATGTCCGCCTTTTTCTGCATATCCGTCTAATAAATTTACCAAGTTATCGATCTGTGCGTCGCTGATATTCATAATGTTTTCCTCCTGTTTTTTCTTTTATACTTGTACACGCCTGTAAACAGACGCTCTGTTACTCGTTGTCCTCTTCTCTTTCTACTGTTAGATTTGGCTCGCAGCATGCGCAGTCCGGTTCCAGTTCGAAAGCAATGTCGTCAAAAAGGATTGCATCGTCCTTTCCTAAGGCACCCGGAATAATAGAGAAGGTATTAGAGATACCATCCTGGGCATCCTTAAAGGGAAGTTTGGAAACAGAGCTTAAAGACGCAACTGCGCCGCGGCTGTCTCTGTGGTGCATTGGGTTTGCTCCCGGAGCAAAGGGTTCCCCTGCTTTTCTTCCGTCCGGTGTAGATCCGGTCGCTTTTCCATACACTACATTCGATGTGATGGTAAGGATGGATGTGGTTGGGATACCGCCTCTATAGGTATGGTTTCCTTTTATATAATGCATAAATTCATGGACAATGTCATAGGCAATGTCATCCACACGGTCGTCATCGTTTCCGTATTTTGGGAAATCTCCCTCTACTTCATAATCCACAACAATGCCGTTCTCATCACGGATGGTCTTTACCTTTGCATACTTAATAGCGGACAGGGAGTCTGCCACAACAGAAAGTCCTGCGATCCCTGTAGCAAACCAGCGGGTAACTTTCTTGTCATGCAGAGCCATCTGCAGGCGCTCGTAGCAGTATTTATCATGCATATAATGAATGATGTTCAGTGCATTTACATATACGCAGGCAAGCCATTTCATCATGTCGTGGAATTTTTCCATTACATCATCGTAATCTAAGTATTCAGAGGTGATCGGGCGGTACTTCGGGCCAACCTGCTTTTTAGAAACCTCATCCACACCGCCGTTAATAGCATAAAGAAGACACTTCGCCAGGTTTGCCCTTGCCCCGAAGAACTGCATTTCCTTACCTACACGCATAGAAGATACGCAGCAGGCAATAGCGTAATCGTCACCGTGGGTCACACGCATCAGGTCATCATTCTCATACTGGATAGAAGAAGACATGATGGATGTCTTTGCACAGAAACGTTTGAAATTCTTCGGCAGTCTTGTGGACCAGAGCACTGTCAGATTTGGTTCCGGAGCGGTCCCAAGATTAGACAGCGTGTGCAGGTAACGGTAAGACATTTTCGTTACCATGGAACGGCCGTCGATTCCCATTCCGCCGATGGACTCTGTCACCCAGGTAGGATCTCCGGAAAACAGTGCATTGTATTCCGGCGTTCTTGCGAATTTTACAAGACGGAGCTTCATAATGAAGTGGTCTACAAATTCCTGGATCTCTTCCTCTGTAAAAGTACCGTTTTGAAGATCTCTTTCCGCATAGATGTCAAGGAAAGTGGAGGTACGTCCAAGGGACATTGCCGCGCCGTTCTGCTCCTTGATAGCCGCCAGGTAGCCGAAATACAGCCACTGGATCGCTTCCTGTACGTTGCTAGCCGGTCTGGAAATATCAAAACCGTAAATCTGTCCCAGTTCTTTCAGCTCTTTTAACGCTTTGATCTGCTCGGAAAGCTCTTCCCGCTCTCTGGTAACATCGGAGTACATGATGGTTCTTGTGGTATCCTTCTGTTTCTGTTTATCCTGGATCAGGCGGTCCACCCCGTAAAGAGCCACTCTTCTATAATCGCCGATGATACGGCCGCGGCCGTAGGCATCCGGAAGACCTGTGATAATGTGGCTGGAACGGCAGGCTCTCATTTCCGGTGTATAGGCATCAAACACACCATCGTTGTGGGTTTTTCTGTGTTTTGTAAAAAACTCCACGATCTGCGGGTCTACCTTATATCCATTATCCTCGCATGCCTTTACCGCCATACGAATACCGCCGTAAGGCTGCAGGGAACGTTTAAAAGGCTTGTCTGTCTGGAACCCTACAATTTTTTCTTTGTCTTTATTTAAATATCCCGGACCATGAGAGGTAATTGTTGAGATAATTTTTGTATCCATATCAAGAACGCCGCCTTTGGCTCTCTCCTCCTCGGAAAGTTCCATCACCTGCGCCCATAATTCTTTTGTATTTTCCGTCGGACCTGCAAGAAAGGATTCGTCACCTTCATAAGGTGTATAGTTCTTCTGAATAAAATCACGTACATTGATTTCTTTTTCCCAAATTCCTTCTTTAAATGAAGCCCATTCCTGTCTCATATGATTCCTCCTTATATGTTTTCTTTTCCAGCACGTATTCCGTACCTGTTACCTACAATATATAGTATTGTTAAAAAATCGTCAAGGAAGATATTGTACTTATTTAAAAACACAGACGTTTTTCCTGTACTAAATCAAATACAATGAAATGCCTTTCCATTATTCTGTACCAATTTGATACATTTTATCAATTTTGCTCCAATTTTATAATAGGGAAATATTTGCACATGGAAAACTAAAGATCCAAAAGACAACACAGATTTTTTTCAGAATACACAGTCAGGAAAAAATGCCGAAGGATGCAGGAAACTCCCCGACTCAAAAATATAGGGCAGGACACCTGTGTCTCCAGGTTCGTCCTGCCCTGTATGCACAAAGGATTAATCCTCTGCACTTTCCTCTTTATTTGCTCTAGCTTCGATTTCTCTGCTCTGAATATCTGCAGGAGCCTGCTCATAACGTGCAAACTCATAGGAGAAGTCTCCGCTTCCGCCTGTCATAGAACGAAGGTCCGTAGAATAGCCGTAAATTTCCAGCATAGGAACATCTGCCTCGATCACGGTATTTCCTTCATGATCAGGATTCATACCTAATACGCGGCCGCGGCGTTTATTCAGATCGCCCATTACATCACCGGTATATTTATCCGGAACAGTAACCTTCATAGATACGATGGGCTCAAGGAGAACTGGAGATGCCTCCATAAATCCTTTCTTAAATGCCAGAATGGTCGCCATCTTAAAGGCCATTTCTGAAGAGTCTACCGGATGGTAAGATCCATCATACAAAGTAGCTTTAACGCCCACTACCGGATAAGCAGCCAACGGTCCCTTCTGTACACATTCCTGAAGACCTTTTTCCACTGCCGGGAAATAGTTCTTAGGAACAGCGCCGCCTACTACAACCTGTTCAAATTCATAGTCTTTTTCCAGAT
>CALIZJ010000227.1 GCA_938028845.1 uncultured Blautia sp. | reverse complement strand
GATCATGCCCACAGATCTTGGAAAATCCACGTCCCATCCGATCTTTTGTCCCTGGACGATCACCGTCCCGGAATCCGGTTTTAAAAATCCGCAGATGCACTTAAACATCACTGTTTTTCCAGACCCGTTAAACCCCATAATTCCATGGATTTTTCCCTGCTCGAACGAGTGGGTGATTCCTTTAAGTACCTGTTCTTTTTGAAATGATTTTGTCACTTTAACCAATCTCACCGCAGTCTTCATCCTTCTCACTCCTCCACCTGTGCGAATGTAAAATTATATTTTCCCATTCTTACCGCCGACAGAATCAAAAGCAAAGCAATGGCCGCCAGAAAAAGCACCACACTCATCCAGATTTCCGGCAGATAATCATATCCAAAATTATGCAGGGGAAATGTGGCGTGATTCAGCGGCGACAGCCATCCGCACAGCACATTCGCCCGATAAAGCGTCCCTGAGGGAATATCGAAGATTTGCTGAATCAGTTTTGGGCTTAGAAGATAGCCATACAAATTGATCAGGATCGCCCCCAGCACTCCCGCCCCATTTCCGGCGGTCAGATTCAAAAGCAGCATCAGGGATGCAATAAACAAAGAATACAAAAGCATCAGCAAAAATACTTTTGCCGCACATTCGTAGGGCATGGATATTTCCATTGTTTTTAGAGAAACAGGCACTGCCGCAAGCCCTTCTTTGCTGTAGGCAAATGCAGCCGAGGTTTCGCTCCACACATTCCCTGTATAGGCCCAGGGAAAGGCAATCACCGCCTCCACAAGAAACAGAAACAGATTATATATGACAACAGAAAGCACCACATACAAAACCTGCCCGGCAAGCCAAATTTTTCTAGTGGTCCTTATAAGACGGTAAGGCACCACCTGGTTGATAAAGGGCATATCTGCAAAAAGGACCAGCAGAAGCAATGTGGACAAAAGGACTGACTGACCGTTTCCAAAAGTCCAAATAAAAGGTTCAAAAATCTGAACAGCCGCCTCGTAGGTCTGTGCCTTAGCAAGCATCTGGTCTGAGAGCATCAAACAAAGGACCAGCCCAAGAGCAAAGCTCATCCAAATCCTTCCTTTTTTATGCCAGCCAGAGAAATTTTGTCCTGCAATAAAGCATATCTCCCGTATCATCCTGCCAGCCTCCTTCCTATCACCTTTACCAGAAGCAGCGAAACCGCAGCACCCAGAATCAATAAAATCACCACACATACACCCGGGCTGTAATAAGAAGGATACGCCCACTGCCTTGGACTCAAAAAATAAATCCTTTCATAGTATCGTTCCTGAAATACTGTGAGCACATAGTACAGGACAAAAGGAACCGCATATCCCAGATAATGATTCCGTGTAAGCACAGACACTGCGCTGCCTGTCAGCGCCCACAACGCGCCGTTTAGAAAACCGCATATAAATCCGGGGATCAGGCTTATAGGAGTAAGCAAAGGATATCCGCCGGAAACGCTATATACAGCTTCTGCTGCCGGTATACTCATATTGGGAATCTCCGCACACCAGCCCCAGCAGACGGCCAGCACGATCCCAAAGGCTGCTCCCACCATGATCCCGCCGGAAAGCGCCGCTCCTGCCGCTTTTCCAATCAGATAGTTTTTTCTTCCGGCTCTTGATATAAGAAAAATCGTATACCGGCTCTTCAGTTCCTCCTGGGCCTTCTGTGCCGCCGCCAGCGGAACCGCCAGGGGCAGAAACAGAAGGCTGCGGTCCGATGAAATACTGTACACAAATACCACGATCCAGGATGGGCCTTCCTTTGAGCCGCCAGCCTCTATCAGAGAAGCCCGGAAAGGATACGCTGCTGCCAGAAAAACAAGGACTAATAGAAGCATCCCAAGAAAAAAACGAAAGTGAAAAAGCGACATACAAAGTTCCGTACAGATCTCATAATTTTTTCTTTTCATACTTCCGCCCCCTTTATCCAGCTTCCACAACTCCTCCATCCATAGCATTAAACGTCACATACAGCCATGTCTTTTCCTCCTGCTCTTTTATACCGCTCAGTTTCGGATTGTTAT
>CALIZJ010000226.1 GCA_938028845.1 uncultured Blautia sp. | reverse complement strand
GCACCCTCATAGTAAAGGGATACTGCGCGGATGTACGCCATATCTCCATAGTTTTCCTGTTCCTTTTGTCCAAGATAAAAAGAAGGACAAAACAGCTGGGTAATCCCGCTGTCTCCCTGGAAGATGCCGTGCCAATAAGTTCCCCTTGCCTGGCTCATAGGAGCAAATATATTTTTGGTATAAGGGGCGGAAAAAAGAGGAGCTGTATCATTTTCTTCGCCCAGATAGATCCGTATGGAGGTGATCAGCTCCCCGTCTGCGAGGGCATTTACTTCCTTTTGAAATTCTTCTGCCTGTTTGGAGCCTGCCAGTGAGGAAAAGGGTGCGTCTACAGGCATATGGAAAAGAGTGTCGAAAAAAGGAAGTTCCGTAAGCCTGTCGCTGGTGTCTACCACTGTCTGTACAGTATCTTCAATGATCGGCGATGTTTTTGCGGAAGCATCCTGTTCCTGCTGGATCGTATAGGAAACAACCATGTCATAGAGCCTGCTGTAAAAAAAGAATCCAAACATTAAAACAGGAACTGTAACAGCCAGGATAAGAGCAATGGAAAATTTTGTCTGCAGTTTCAAATCCTGGTAAAACTGTGTAAACCGGCCAAAAAGATTTTTCATTGTATCATTTTCTCCCTGTATTCAGACGGGGAAAGCCCGCTGTATTTTTTAAAGCTTTTTCCGAAGTAATTTCCATCGCTGTATCCTACTTTGGAAGAGATATCTGTGATCTTATAGCGGGGATCGCTTAACAGCAGTTTTGCCCGTTCCATCCGGTATTCGGTGAGATATTGGTTTAAAGTCTGTCCGGTTTCATTTTTGAAAAAAGTGCATACATAGGATGTGGATAAAAATACATGGGAACTGATATCTTTTACGGAAAGGGTCTCCTTCATATAATTTTGACTGATGTATTCTTTGATCAGGAAAATTGTGGGGTTTTCCTGAACTGTTTTTTCTGTATCCTGAAAGAAAGCTTCTGTTCGTTCTGTAAGAGCCTCATGGAGTTCAAGGAAAGTAAAACAGTTTTCCATTGCGTCCACAATACTTTCCTGAGGCATATCCGCGCTGGGTATCATAAGCTGCTTGCGGGTTCCTTCGATAAGGTGGAAAAGCTTGTAGTACAGATCCTTAACCTGGTTTTGCAGCAGATTTTTATTCTTGTAGCAGCAATCTTTTAATTGTTTGAGAAAATCCATACATGCATCTTTGTTTTTTGAGGACAGTGCATTTGCGAAAACATCTTCTGGAGAGTCGGGAAATGGGGGTCTTTTGTTTTCCGTATCATTGTGCTCTATAAGACCGGAGTGAAGGAAGGTATTGCAGGAGAAAAAAAAGCTGCTTTGGAGCAGGATCACGGCGGAAGCGTAAGAGTGATAAGCCTTCTGGATCCCTGGGAGGCTGTCTCCTGCGGCAATGAAATATTTATCCAGGATAGAGTATTGCTGAACAAGAAAATTACCGACAGACTGCATCTGGGCCAGGGAGAGTTTCCCTGGGCCGAACACAAAGTAAACCAGATAACGAAGCCTTTTTTCCACATATATACAGTCTAAATGGAATGAGGCCAGGTATTCTTTGAACCTGTGATAAATTTCTCCCCGGGCGAGCTCATCTAATTCGGAAACCACGTCCAGCTTTAAGATAAAAGCGGTAAAATATGTATTTGGCGACAGGGAAAGGGAAAGTTCTCTGGACAGCAGATCAATATCCCCACTGTTTCCGCCATAAGGAACGGTAAGCTGCAGTGCAAGGCGGGCAGCAGTTTCCATAGAATGGAGGGTTTCTCCATGGCGGAGGCTCTGTTTCTGGCGATACAGCTCCTGGGCCTCCTGAACGGCATGATAGATCTCTTTGGGGTCAATGGGCTTTTCGATATAGTTTACTGCCTTTAGTTTAATGGCGGCTTTGAGATATTCCTTGTCAGAATATCCGCTCATAAAGATAGGGACAGAATCCGGAAGGAATTCCTCCAGACGCTCCAGCATGGTGATTCCGTCCATGCGGGGCATGCGTACATCACACAGGACAATCTCCGGTTTATGCTGCCGGGCGGCGGCTAAGCCATTAAGTCCGTCGTCTGCCTGGATCACCTGGGTGATGCCTAAGGAGTCCCAGTCAACAGAAGAGACAACGCCGGTGCGGGTAAGCTCTTCGTCATCAACGATCAATAATTTCATAATCTTCTCCATTGCAATACATTTTCTTTTTCCCCATTTTATCACAAAAATTTAAGATTTACGAGAAAAAGGTGAGGAAGAGTCAGGAAAACAACTGGAAAATATTTTACCCTGATTCAAAAAATATTCCCATTTCACAAATTGGACACAACTGCTACAATATAGACGATGATAAGAGATAACGAAAAAGGGAGGAGAAAGAGCCGTGTCTGAATATGTTCTTGAATTAAAAGGCATTACCAAGATTTTTCCGGGCGTAAAGGCACTGAATAATGTGCAGTTTCAGTTAAAACCCGGCGAAGTCCATGCTCTTATGGGTGAAAATGGTGCAGGTAAGTCTACTTTTATTAAAGTAATTACCGGTGTACATAAGGCAGAAGAAGGCGAGATGTTCTTAAATGGACAAAAGGTCGATTTTAAAGGACCTAAGGACGCACAGGCAGCAGGTATCGCGGCTGTGTACCAGCATCCTACGTCCTATCCGGATCTGACTGTTGCAGAAAACATTTTCATGGGCCATGAGATCATTAAAAACAGGATGATTCAGTGGAAAGCAATGAATGCAGAGGCGAATAAGCTTCTTAAAGATCTGGATGCAGATTTCGATGCCACCGCGGAAATGGGAACTTTAAGCGTTGCCCAGCAGCAGATGGTAGAGATCGCTAAGGCGATGTCCACACATGCGCGTATTATTATTCTGGACGAGCCTACCGCTGCATTGACAAGATCCGAATCTGAAAAACTTTACACCCTTGTAGATAAGCTGAAAGAGGACGGAGTTTCCATTATTTTTATTTCTCACCGTTTTGAGGATATGTACCGTCTTGCTTCCCGTGTTACGGTATTCCGTGATTCCCAGTATATCGGGACTTACGATGTGGATGGCATCACAAACGCAGATCTGATCAAAGCCATGGTTGGACGTGAGATTACCGAGCTTTTCCCGAAACCAGAGGTAAAACCTGGAAAAGAAATGCTGCGTGTGGAAAATCTGTCCAGAGTGGGTTACTTTAAAAATATTTCCTTTAACGTCCGTGCAGGAGAGATCGTTGGTCTTACTGGTCTGGTAGGTGCAGGCCGTACGGAAGTTGTAGAGGCAATCTGCGGCATTACCCGTCCGGATTCCGGAAACGTTTACCTGGAAGGCCAGGAAGTACATATCAAACAGCCATCTGACGCTATGGAAAAAGGTATTATCCTTCTTCCTGAGGACCGTCAGAAAGAAGGTCTGATCATGAGCTGGGGACTTGGAAGAAATGTTACCCTTCCTACTATCAGTAAATATGCAAAACATGGATTTAACGATGAAAAGACCGAAAGAGATATTTCCAAAAAGCTTCTGGAAGAAGTAGATACAAAGGCAGTGGATATTTTCCAGCCTGCAAGCTCTCTTTCAGGCGGCAACCAGCAGAAAGTAGTCGTTGCCAAAGCTCTTGGACAGGAGATGAAGGTAGTCATCATGGACGAGCCTACCAAAGGCGTGGACGTAGGAGCAAAATCAGAGATTTATGCGATCATGGGCGATCTTGCCATGAAAGGCTATGCAATCATCCTGATTTCTTCGGAAATGCCTGAGATTTTAGGTATGGCAGACAGGATCATCGTTATGTGCAATGGCCGGAAGACGGGTGAGCTGTCACGGGATGAGGCTACACAGGAGAGAATCCTGGAAATGGCAATGGAAAAAGGTACAGGAAAGGGGGCCAAATAAATGGAAAAAAAATCTGTTTTAAAAAAGATCACAGGCTCTCGTGAAGCACTGCTTGCAGTGATTCTGATCCTGCTTTTCGCAATTGTTACTGTTATCAGCCCGTCCTTTTTGACACCTAAGTCAATTTTGGACATGCTGAAAAATAACGCGGTTACCATGGTCATGGCTCTGGGTATGCTGGGGGTTATGCTGGTAGGAGGAATCGACATCTCCATCATGTCTACTCTGGCACTTTCCGGAATGTCCATTGGTATGCTTTGGAAATACGAATATATTTCCAGCACAGTGCTGACATTTGTCATTACTCTTGCCATTGGAACAGCGTGCGGTTTTGTGGTAGGTCTTGTGATTTCCAGAGCCGATGTTCCGCCGATCATTGCCACAATGGGCTTTATGTACATATACCGTGCAATGGGATATCTGGTATCCAATAACGGAGAATGGGCAAGCGCGGCTGCTCTGGGAGACTTCAAGAACTTCGCTACAAGCGATTTCCTGGGCATCAATTATGTAGTCTGGGTCATCATAATCTGTTATGTGATCTTTTTCTTCTTTATGAAATGGACCAGACTTGGCCGTAAGATCTACGCAGTAGGAAGCAACGCGGATGCAGCGGAGGTTTCCGGTATTAATGTAAAAAATATTAAGCTCCTGGTTTATACGATCATGGGATTTTTAGGCGGTCTTGGCGGTGCACTGCAGGTTTCTGTATATGCCTCAGCCATGCCGGATATGCAGCAGGGCGGTGAGATGGACGTAATTGCAGCCTGTGTAATCGGAGGCGTAAGCATGAGCGGCGGCCGCGGTTCTGTGGTAGGCGTTCTTTTCGGTTCCCTGATCCTGGCAACGATCGCGAGAGCACTTCCTCTGATTCCATTCTTTGATCAGTTATGGCTGAATACGATCAAGGGCGTGATCATTCTTGTGGTCGTAGTAGTAAACGTTATCCTGCAGCGTATCGCTGACAGAAATGCATTAAAGAGGAGGGAGATGTAATCATGGCTGGAAAATCTGGAAGAAGTATTAACAACGTGCCGGAAAGTTCGGTAAAACGAATGGTCTTCAGCTGGGAAGGCATTTTAGTTCTCCTGTTTATAGCGGTAAATATTTTCTGCGCATTCTTTTCAGAATATTATAACCTGAGCAGTCTGCTCCGCCAGATGCCGGTATATCTGGCAGAGGTATTCTTAATGATACCTATGGCATATATACTGATACTTGGAGAAATCGATATTTCAGTAGGATCTATCGTGTGTCTGTCCGCTACTATGTCTGTTTTAACCTGTAATACGGGCGCACCATTTATCCTTGTAGTTATTACCGCATTGTTGGTTGGAACTGTCTGCGGTTTTATCAACGGCTTTATCCTTACAAGGTTCCAGGAACTGCCTCCGATGATCGTAACTCTGGCTACCCAGATTATTTTTAGAGGAATTGCAGAGATTGTTTTGGGAAGCGGCGGAAGCGTACAGGCTTCAGATGTAAACGGCTTTATTGCCATCGGCGGAAAGATCGGCCCGGTACCGTACATCCTGTTTCTGGTGCTGATCCTTACTATTATCTGTGCTGTAATCCTCGGAAAAGGAACCTTCGGACGCAGAGTATATGCAATTGGCACCAATCGCCTAACTGCTTATTACTCAGGTATCCATGTGCAGAAGATCCGTCTTCTCATTTATACAGCAATGGGAACTTTTTCAGGTCTTTGTGCATTGTTCCTGCTGTCTACTTCATATGGAGCCAATACCACAACTGGAAACGGATATGAAATGGATGCTATTGCTATGGCAGTATTCGGCGGTATCCTTTCCACCGGCGGTAAAGGAAACCTGGCAGGAGGCGCGATTTCCGCATTTATTATCGTATGCTTAAGAGTTGGTCTTGGACAGAAAAATATTCATCCGCAGGTAATCCTTCTTATCCTGGGTGTACTGTTAATCGGAGCGGTTGCGCTTCCGAACATTGTAAAACAAGTAAAGAGAAGTGTAAAAAAATAAATAAGGATAACCATGCAGCTAACCGCCTGCTTATAGAGCGGCGGTTGCAAATAAAAACTATATTCCAAAGGGAGGAAAAAACATGAACAAAAAAGTTATTAGCGCAATTCTTTGCGGAACAATGGTACTTGCATCTGTAAGCCCGGTATTTGCTTCTGATGACGGAATGACCATCGCACTGGTTGGAAAATCAGCAGGTAATGCATTCTTCGAAGTATCCGCAGAATCTTTCGTAGCTGCAGCAGAAGCTGAGGGAGCTACCGTAGATGTTGTTTATCCGGAAGCTGCTACAGCAGACGCACAGATCAGAGTACTTGACAACCTGATTTCCCAGCAGCCGGATGCTATCTGCATCGCTGCAAACGACGTAAACGCTCTGCAGGCAAAACTGACAGAAGCAATGGATGCAGGAATCAAGGTTTCTTCTTTCGACTCTGCTCCAAATAAAGACAGCCGTCAGGTATTCATCAACCAGACAAGTGTTGACCTGGTAGCACAGGCACTGATGGATGCAGTTTTGGATATCACAGGCGGAGAAGGCCAGTGGGCAATCCTTTCTGCTACTTCCCAGGCTGCAAACCAGAATGCATGGATCGACGCTATGAAAGCTCTTATGGAAAGCGATGAGAAATACAGCGCACTTGAACTGGTAGAAGTTGCTTACGGCGATGACGAACCACAGAAATCCACAGACCAGACTGCAGCTCTTCTGCAGAAATATCCGGATCTGAAAGTAATCTGCGCGCCTACCACAGTTGGTATCGCTGCAGCTGCTAAATATCTTCAGGATGCTGGTTCCGCATGCAAACTGACAGGTCTTGGACTTCCTTCTGAGATGCTTGAGTACACAGGCGATGACGACGCTCATTCCTGCCCATACTTCTATCTGTGGGATCAGCAGGGACTTGGTGAGCTGAGCGCATACGCTACAATGGCTCTTGTAAACGGCGACATCACAGGCGCATCAGGTGAAACCTTCACAGCTGGCGACCTTGGTGAATTCACCATCACAGATGCAGAGGACGGCGGTACAGAAATCGTTCTTGGCGATCCGCTTGAGTTCAATCCAGAAAACATCGAAGAGATGGCTGAACTGTACTAATTCCAGTTTATATGCTATAATTCTGACAAAAGAAATTTAATTTTAGGACGGGGCATGGCATATGCCCCGTCTTAAACCATATACGGGAGGAAAAGCAGATGATCAAAGGGTTTAAAATGAAATTGTACGAAGGACAGGAAGAAGAATACGAAAGACGTCATAATCTTCTCTGGCCGGAAATGAAAGACATGATCCATGAGCACGGCGGAAAGAATTACACCATCTTTCTGGACAAAGAGACCCTGACCCTTTTCGGCTACATTGAGATCGAGGACGAGGAACTTTGGGCAAAAGGCGCAGATACTGCCATTAACAGAAAATGGTGGGATTATATGGCTGATATCATGGAGACAAATCCGGATAACAGCCCGGTGAGCATTGATTTAAAGAACGTGTTCCATTTAGATTAATAAAGTATTTGAAAAGAGTACAGTCTTTTGCATAATATCTATGGATAAAAGAACTGTACTCTTTTTATTTGCAGCATTTTTTATAGAATTATACTAAAAATAAAACCTTTAATTTCGTCTAATATCGCCAATTTTATTATACAAAAAAATATGTTATAATTAACACAGATTTTTATTTATATACAAAAGTTTTCACTTTCAGACACAATTCTTAAACATCTGAACCTGCGGTTCATCTGCTTTCTGGTTTTATCGCAAGGTATTCTAAGACCTGCGTACCAATGATAAAATAAAATCTAAACAGGTTTTTCGGACAGGAGCCTGTTATATTTCGTGAAATTGTCCGATCATGTTCTTGATTTTTTCCATCTCGTTATCCATATGGGAAACTGTCTGGGCGCAGTCGAAGAGCGCATGGCTTATGTCCTCATATCCATCCATTTGCTCGATCCCCTTTTTATAGCGAAGCTGATGTTCCAAAGTCGCCCAGAAATCCATGCCTATGGTACGGATTTGTATTTCCGCACGCATAAGAGTTTTTCCCTTTGAAAAAAATACCGGTACATCCACGATCATATGATAACTGCGATAGCCGTTGGGCTTGGGATTTTTAATATAATCCCGTATTTCCACAATGGTAATATCATCCTGTGCTGCCAGCAGGTCGGCCACGGTATAGATGTCATCAACGAAAGCGCATACTACACGTACACCGGCTACATCGTGAAGTTTAGTCTGAATATTTTCCGGAGAGAAGTCATAACCTAATTTTTTCAGTTTTCGGTATATGCTCGCCGGCTTTTTAATACGGCTTTTGATAAAGGAAATGGGATTTCTTTTATATTCTACAGAAAATTCATCATCTAAAACTTCAAATTTTGTCCGTATCTCTCTGATAGCACAGCGGTACATCATCATAAGATCGTTAAAACGAGAAGCATTGGCGATAAAGCTTTGTGCATCCGATTCCATCCATATGTCTTTAACTTCGTTTTCTTTATATTCTTCCATTTATATATCCTTTCTGAATAGATTCTATATGGTAAGGTCATTATAGCGGAAATAAAGAAAATTATCAAATCCCTATTGTAAATTTGCATGGATAAGGTTATGATTTAAGCAAAAGAGGAGAGTATCTATTGAGGAAAGGGGAAAGACCATATGCGAATTGTTACATTGATGGATGACAGAGCGCTTTCTGAAAGATTTCAGGCAAGCCATGGACTGAGCTTTTACATTGAGACGAAGAATCATAAAATACTATTCGATATGGGACCGGATGAGGGATTTCTTTTCAATGCAGAACGTCTTGGAATAGACATAGGCAGTGTGGATATTGCCTTTTTGTCCCATGGGCATTATGATCATGGAGGAGGGCTGCCTGCCTTTTTTCAAGCGAATGCCAGAGCACAGGTACATATGCAGAAAAAAGCCTTTGGTGCTTTTTACGCCCACGATCCGGACGGGAAGATCCGATATATAGGTTTGCCGGAAGGGATTAAGGAAGATCCGCGTATCGTTTTCCATACAGGAGATTATAAGATTGATGCAGGAATACAGGTATTTGCCGGAGTGACAGGGAGAGAATGTTATTCCCCTGCCAATGACCGTCTGTATCAGGATATGAATGGCCATCATATACAGGATCTTTTTATGCATGAGCAGAATCTTCTTTTAAAAGAAGGAGATAAGATCGTACTTATAGCAGGATGCGCTCATAATGGAATCGTAAATATCCTGAAAAAAGCCCGGACCTTTGCGCCCCAGGGAATTGATGCCGTCGTTGGAGGCATGCATCTGAAAAATGCATATACAGATTTAGAAGAGCAAAAGAAATTTTGCCAGGGACTGGCTGATAGGCTTTTGGAGGCGGACTGCAGATATTTTACCTGCCATTGTACCGGGATGGAAGCTTATGAAATGCTTCGCCATGAGATGAAGGACAGAATAGAATATCTTCCGGCAGGCAGTGAGCTGGAGATATGATCCTTATCCAGAAGGAAATTTTGGAAAATATGAAAATTTATAGAAAAGTCAGAGAAGTCTCTTGACAACATAAAAAACGAGTGTTATATTACAAATAGAACAAAGAAAAGGGTGGAGAGCGGTTGACCGGTCTCCTCTTGTTATGATGGAAGGATTCTTCGGATTCCTTTCCCTGCAGATTTTGTATAGAAAAAGAGGGTGATGATATTGAGTGCAAAAAGAGATTACTATGAGATTCTTGGCGTCAGCAGAGATGCGGATAAAGCCGCGATAAAAAAGGCCTACAGAAAGCTTGCCAAAAAATATCATCCGGATACAAACGCCGGTAATCCAAGAGCAGAGGAAATGTTTAAGGATGTTACAGAGGCATATAATGTATTAAGCGACGATGAAAAACGGAAAATGTATGATCAGTTTGGTCAGGCTGCTTTTGACCAGGGCTTCTCCGATACGGACGGATTCAGACAGTCCCAAGGGTTCCGGGAATATCATTTTAACGGTTCGGATGGAAGTGCAGACGATATTTTTAGAGATATTTTCGGAGATATATTTAATCATAAGAGCGGTTATGGAAGCTTTAGAAGTCATGGATTCGGTGCTGATGACTTTTACAGGGGCGGTTTTGGCTCCGGGAGTGTTCATGGCAAAGGTTCCGATTTACATGCGGAGGTTCAGGTCAGCTTTGACGAAGCAGCTTTTGGCTGTAAAAAGGTGATCAGTTTTAAAAATACAGACGGAAGTGTACAATCTTTACAGATTTCTGTTCCGGCTGGAATAGAATCGGGCAAGAGCATACGCCTTCGGGGAAAAGGGATGCCTGGAACCGGCGGCGGACAGCCGGGCGATCTGATCCTGAAGGTGATCGTAGGAGAAAAGCCTGGCTTTGAGAGAAAAGGAATGGATGTTTACTCTACTGTATATGTACCTTTTACTACCGCTGTATTTGGAGGAGAGGTGACTGTCCCCACCATATATGGAAATGTGGTCTGTAAAATAAAAGAGGGTACCCAGTCCGGCACGAAGATCCGGCTGCGTGGAAAAGGCGTGGTGTCTATGAAGGACTCATCCCTACACGGCGATCAGTATGTAACAGTGCAGATCCAGGTACCGCGGAGCCTGTCTCCGGAGGCAAAAAAGAAGCTGAGAGAATACGAATTTTCAGTCCGTCAAAGCGGCTATGGACAGAATCCCAGAGGAAATTTTTACAGCGCATAAAAAAATCCGGTGTTTTCTTTTTGAAAACATCGGATTTTTTGTGGACGTGAAAGTGTTCAGATATTGGCAGGATGGAGGTTAAACAGCAGAATGGCGCTCCTCATCCAGACAGTCCTTCAGTACGGATTGAAGCTGTTTAAAATCTATTGGCTTTGCAATGTGGGCGTTCATGCCTGCCTGGGTAGTACGGGCAATGTCCTCGGCAAATACGTTTGCCGTTACCGCGATGATGGGAACAGTCTTTGCGTCAGACCGGCGAAGGCTGCGGATTGTCTCTGCGGCTTTGCATCCGTCCATTACAGGCATCTGCATATCCATCAGGATTGCGTCGATCTGGTTTTCGTCACTTGCCTGGAAGAGGCTTACAGCCTCCTGACCATTCCAGGCCTGAATAACATGAGCGCCGAGCATATCCAGACATTCTGTGGCTACTTCCATATTAATCTCATTGTCCTCTGCCAAAAGAAGGGTTTTCCCTTCAAGAGTGAAGTCATCTGCTGGATGCTCGGTTTCGGCAGTTTCCAATTCCTCCTCTTCTTCCAGATTTTGCAGGGGAAGTGTGACAATAAAAGTACTTCCTTTCCCCAGTTCACTGGAGACGGTGATCTCCCCGCTCATCTGCTGGATAAGGGTTTTGACAATGGGCATACCAAGGCCCGTTCCCGTCACTTTATTGGCGGTAAAGGTGGCCTCCCTGGAGAATGGCTCGAAGATGTTGGCCAAATATTCTTTCGCCATTCCAATCCCTGTATCCTGTACCGTGATCTGATATTTGCTGTGACCTGGCTGGTGGTTCAGCTCCTTTAAAGAGACATGTATCTTCGCGCCTTCGTGGCTGTATTTCATGGCGTTGGAAATCAGGTTATTCAGGATCTGGCTCAGACGGGAAGGATCGCAGTATACGTGGGGGAAGTGTACCTCATATTCGTCTGTGAGCACTTTATTTTCTGAAGCTGCCTGTTCCCGGAACAGGTCTACATTTTCCCTGACACATTTGCATATGTTCATGGAGACATAATTTAAAGAATTTCCTCTTCCGTGTTCCAGACGGGATACGTCCAGGATATCATTGACAAGGGTGAGGAGCTGTTCACCGGAATTTTGGATCTTTTTAATGTATTCGTTTATGGTTTCGCTGGAAACTTCCGGCCTTTGTGCCAGTTTGGAAAGACCGATGATGGCGTTCAGCGGCGTGCGCATGTCGTGGGAGGCGTTGCTGAAAAACATGGTTTTTTGCTGAACGGTTTTCTTGGCAGCTTCCAGGGCATTTTGAAGCAGTACATGCTGCTGGAGCTCCCTGCGCTTGTCGGCATCGATTTCACGGAATGCCAGGATAACCTCGTCTATATGCAGACCTTTGTTATAAAGGACCTGGATGTTTACCCATTTGTAATTTCCGCCAAAATCTCTCTGGTAATCGCCGCCGAAATCATAGATTCCCTCTGCGATAAGCTTTCGGATATTTTCTGCCGAAAGGCTTTCCTCAAATTTTTCGTGGGTGCTTTCGTCCACTACATTTTTTACTACATCCAGAAGATGCCGGTAGCTTCCGGAATCCCCAAGAAGTTCCTTCACATCGTCTGAACTTTTTATACTTGTATAAGTTTCCGCGCGGAAGTTAACCCGGTAGATAGCGTAGTAGGAATCCCCCAAAATTTGAAGGGTCTCATAAATCTGTTTCATGCTCCGGTCGCTAAAATATCCCCGTATCATGATAAAAGCGGCAATTATCACCAAAACTGCACAGATGGCGGAAAGGACAAGAATGGTGGTGTCCCACCCGTCCTGAAGGATCACGTCAATAGGGATGGTGATTACAGAGAGCCAGCCGTTGCTGAGTTCGTAGTAGTAAACTACCCGGTTTCTGCCGTCAAGTCCGCGGATGGTATCGTCGTGGGAGTCCAGTTTTCCCGCACGGATGTTAGAGGCAAGCTTATTTAAATAATTTTGGGCTTCCGATGACTCCGCAACCATGTCACTGGTGAAGTACATCAGATCATCGGCAGAATCGAACAAATAAAAGGAACTGGATTCAGGGATGACCACTTTGTTTTGATGGGTATGGAAATTTTCCAGGAGAATGTCAAAGGCAAGTACATCGTTATTTTCATTCATACGTTTCGCAAGGGTGATCACTTTTTTTCCGGTGACCGCATCTTCATAGGCGTTTGTATAAATGACCTTTCCCTGGGCATTTAAAGCTTTCTGATACCAAGCGGAAGAAACATAGCTGTAATCTGCGTCGCCCTCCCAGGGATCTGCCGCGATGATCTCTCCGTCAATTACAGCATAAGGATCAATAATAGTGGCCCCAAGCATGTTTTCCAGTTGTTTGGAATAATTTGCCATCTGTTCCTGGATCAGGTCAGGGCTGATATCGTGGGAAACGCTGCTCTGGACAGAATAGGACATCATGTTTAATAGCAAGGAGTACATATTGATACGGTTCTCTTCTTCATTGGCATAGCTTTTTGCCAGATTTGTCCCCATTTGATTTGCATTTATCAGGAGCTTTTCACGAACGAGAAAAATACTCCAACCAAGAAAAATCACAAAGGTAATAAAAAACAATACCTTTATGTATAGGGGAATTCTTTTTTTCCGGGAATATCGTTTCATTTGCGTTTCCTTTCTGTGGGGAAAATAATAGATAAACAGGAGGGACCTGTCGAAACGGATCCCTCTTTAATGCTTTCTATATGTATTCTAACGATTCCAAAGATGCTTGTCAATCGGCGCAGGAAGATATCAGGCAGATATTTTTTTTCTGGTATTGCTGACGCTTTTAATATAATAAAGCATTAATTTCCAGGCGCCGCGGCCAACCCAGTACAGAAGAACTGCAGAGATGAGAGTAAGGATAAATTCTGTAATAGGATTCAGCTCCACGATACCGGTGAGCACGATACCTATGTTGTCCAAATAAGGGATGCCCAGATGAAGCAGGGAATCGACTAATTTAACAGTTGCAAGTACGGGCATTATAAAGGCACAGCCTATAAACACCGGTGCGATGATCGCAAGGGTAGGGATAAGGATGATGCCGGAAAGTCCCACGACGCTGTAAAAGGCGCAGAGGCATAAAAATTTATTCCAGCTAAACCCTTTCTGGCTAGTGATCAGATCGCCTAAGTAGGCTTTTGCCAGTTCTTTGGGATTTCCAAGGCGTGTAAGGATCTGCTGGGGAGGAAGCCCTTCGTTTTCCATTTCTACAATGGAACTTTTTATTTCTTTTACAATGTCTACTCTCTCGGATGTGGGAAGGGGTCTTAAGTGTCTGTCAACGGTGTTCAAATATTTTTCTAATGCTGTATTCATAATGAAGTTTCTCCTTTTAAATCTGAAATTGCGTTTAATAGGTTTTCCCATTCTGCTGACATAGACTGCAGATATTCTTTTCCCTGGGGTGTCAGGGAATAATATTTTCTGGGAGGAAGACCCTCCGCAGAATCCTGCCAGGTAGACGCAAGATAATGTTCTTTCTGCAGCCTTCTCAGCAGGGGATACACGGTACTTTCTGTAGATGCGATAATAGGATATCTGCTCAGTTCCTGTAAGATTTCGTAACCATAGCAGGTTTTTTGATCTAACATGAGTAAAATACAGTATTCTAAAGTACCGCGTACGATTTGCGATTTCCATTTGTCCAGATTCATGCTGCACCTCCTGTTATTTAACTAGGTACATCGTATCAC
>CALIZJ010000225.1 GCA_938028845.1 uncultured Blautia sp. | reverse complement strand
GCTGTTATCACTTCTATTCTTACAAATTCCATTTTTTCCCTCTTTCCGACGCACCTTAACGGTGGATGCGTCAATCATAGTATGTGAAAGTTTGCTTTCACGCTTAACTCCTATAAAAAAAGCGTCCGAGGTTTTTTCACACTTTGGACGCCTTTGTCTGCACAATTTACTGATAAATTTCTGTTACAATTTCTTTCGTAGTCTCTATAAAATTAGCAATATCTTCGTCTGTCATAGGCAGCGTCAGTCCCAACTGCCCTCTATGTACAGGAAGAAAGCCTCTGGCAGCGATCTCAAGAGCATATGTCTGCATTTTTTCTCCGTCTGACTTATTCCAATAATCCCGGTGCGTACGGATTGTCTGCCCTGGTTCCTTCGTGAAAGCATAGCCCAAAACAGAAGACTCTCCAAATAATACAAACGGAAGCTTTCGTTTTTCTGCCCAGCCATTCAGTTCTTCCTTTATACGCTCTCCCATACTGTTTAATCTCTCATACGCAGCGTCATCCAACTGCTTCAAAGTAGCGATTCCCGCCGCACAGGCCAGTCTGTGTCCATGATGTGTTCCCGACATTTGAACAATATCCTTGGCCACTATATCCATCACCTCTGCCGAGCCGCCTACAACTCCCAATGGAATTCCTCCTCCGATGGTTTTGCCCGAAATAGTCAAATCAGGTTTTATCCCATACCGGCTTTGAAAACCGCCTTTATATGCCCGTATCATGATCGTCTCATCAAAAATAAGCAATATGCCTAATTCTTTGGTGAGCTCCCTGATCCGCTTAACAAAATCTATGTCCAAGGTAACGATCCCCCCAGAACCTGATTGGAGCTCCATGACCACACAAGCCAATTCGTCTGCGTATTTTCTAAGCAGCTTTTCACATACTTCTATATTATTTTGCGTCAAGAGTACGACATCTTCCGCCCGATTTTCCGGGATGCCGGCTGATTCTGGTATCGGAGTAATATTCTCAAGATCATTTCCTGCCTTTGACGCATCCGGATGGGCAGAAAACGAAAAATCATCAAGGAATCCGTGATATCCGCCTTCCATCTTAGCTGCTTTTCTTTTTCCAGTATAGGCGCGGGCAATCCGCAGCGCTCCGACACAGGCTTCAGACGCGGAACAGAAAAATTTTACCTTTTCAAAGGAATCAATCCGTTCACAAAGCATTTTTGCCAATTCCACTTCCTCTTCTGTAGGATTTCCAATAGAGAAGCCTTTTTTCATCGTGTCGATAATCGCCTGATCCACTTGCTTATTCTGATATCCGAGAACGCTTACCGTAAAATTATTATTAAAATCCAAAAGCCTTTTGCCATCTATGGTATACACATAGGCTCCCTCTGCCCGATCCACATAAATCGCATGCGGACCATAATTAAAGCTTCTTCTGCTATAGGAACCCGGTATAAATTCCGACGCATATTCACTCATTTCACCGGATTTTTTAAAGACCGTCAAAAAATGTTCCAAGCTTTCCTGATAGCAAAGTCCCATAATATCCGCCTCCTTATTGTAAAAATATACAAAAAAAGACGCCGGATAATTTTTCATCATCCCAGCGCCTTTGCTTTGATATTGCAAAGTATAGCAGTTGATTTCTTTTTACGCAATGTTTTAAAAAACAATTTTTTTTAATATTATTGTAGAAAAATACAATCCTATAATTTGTCCAGGATCTGCATCATCCGACGTACATTTAACGCGGTTACAATATCCGCGATGGTGTTAACATTTTTAAGGCTTCTCCCAAGAATCTCTTCAATCTGCCGCAGCCGATACCGAAGCGTATTCTCATGAATAAACATTTCTTCGGCTGTCTTTGCTTTATTGCATTCATTTTTAAAATAGCACACTAAAGTTTCAAAAAGATGGGCGTCATTTTTTTCATCATAATCCCATATATCCTGGAATACCCCATTATAAAAATTTTCAAATACAGTTGTCTCTTTCAGATCATAGAGCAGCCCAAATATACCCAGATCTTCATAAAACATAAGATCTTCTTTATATTTTTTCATTGTATCGATCATGTCATATGTCCGGAGGGCTTCCTGAAGTCCGATGTGGCTGTCCTCCAAATGATATTTTATACTGCTTGCGGATATTTTCAGCGTCCCATAATGCTCTTCAATAAAGTAATAGAGATCTCGTATTTCTGAAAGTTCCGCCATTTTTTCCGGAAGAATACTGATCAAAAGCTCCTTCCATATAGTCGTAAAGAAAATATCATATTTTTCCCTGATCCGGACCGCAATCTCATCCAGCCGGCTGCTGTCTGACAGGCTGACAAGCATAACCCTATATTTTGCCCCATAATCTATAGCCGCGATCTTTGCCAAAAAAGCCATGTCCATCCGCTCATATCTCTGCGGTGCGAACAAAAGCCGCTCCGTAATTCCCTGATACAAGCTCCTCCTGTTTTTTGCATCGAGAATCAGGTCTTTCACTTTTTCCGGCCCTATTTTCTTAATCATTTCTTCTGTTTTTACTCGTTCTGCTTTATCCGTGTATACCCCTCCCTTTTTACTCCATCCCTCTCCATCCTACGGCATCTTCCAATCTTTTGCGCGGCCTCTCCCCGGGATTTTCATCCGGATATCCGAAGGCAACTGCGGCAAGCAGTTCTCCCTCCGGCTGCAGCCACTGGCATAATTCCGCGTAGGCAAAGTAAATATCGCATATCCATAGACTCCCAATCCCTTTTTCAGTTGCTGCAAGAAGCATATTTTGTATAGAGGCGCTTATGGACTGGATATTACAGATCTCATAGACCCGTTCCTCTGGGGATAGCTCCTGAAAAATCCCCTTTCCCAAAGGGTTCACCGCAAAAATAATAACCGGAGCCTGCTCCATAATCTGGATGGTATACTTGGCGCCAGCCAAATGATTTTTGCTTTCCGGCAGCAAGGCTTTCTCATTCTCTTCTCTCTGGACTCCTTTTCTAAATGCCTTCAGCATTTCTTCCTTTTCTTTCCCCAGGACAACGATGTATTTCCATGGCTGTCTGTTTTTAGAAGAGGGCGCTTTCAGCCCGCATTGCAGGATTTCCATTATGTCTTCCTTGGGAATCATTTTACTTAAAAATTTCCGTATGCTTCGCCTTTCATAAATCGTATTTATCATGGTATCGCCCTTTCCTTTGTATTGATTTTATTTTCTATTGTACCAAGCCGCTAGCGCGGCGGCTAGCCCCAGGTACGTTTTTCCACCACT
>CALIZJ010000224.1 GCA_938028845.1 uncultured Blautia sp. | reverse complement strand
AGTTATGGAATACATCATAAAAAATGAGGAGCTTCAAGTGAAAATCAGTGATTCAGGAGCGGAGCTGCGTTCGATCATAGAAAAAGATGGAACGGAATATCTCTGGCAGGGTGATCCGGATGTCTGGAAAGACAGAGCGCCCAATATTTTTCCCTATGTAGCCAGACTGACTGAGGGAAAATATAAACTAAAGGGAAAAGAATATAAAATGAAGATCCATGGTATCGTAAAATACGAGACACTTTCCCCGGAAGTTATCAAGGAGGATCAGATTACCTTTAAACTGGAGAGCAATGAAAATTTAAAAGAACAGTACCCCTTTGATTTTATTTACCGGATTACCTATGCCCTTGAGGATAGGACGCTTAAGGTTATCCTGTCCGTGGAAAACACAGGAAAAGAAAGAATGTATTTTGCAGTAGGAGGACATCCGGGCTTTCGTGTTCCCCTGGAAGAGGGACTGAATTTTGAGGATTATTATTTAGAGTTTGAAAAGGCGGCGAAACCTTATAGGGTGGGATTTACAGAGGCTTGTTTTATTACAGGATGCGACAGTGCCTATGCGTTGGAGGAGGACAGGATTATTCCCCTGCGCCATTCTCTTTTTGATCAGGACGCCATTGTTTTAAAACATATGGATAAAAAAGTAACCATTAAAAGTGCAAAGGGAAAGAAAAATATTACGGTAAGTTATCCAGATTTTCCATATCTTGGGATATGGCACATGCCGAAAATGGAAGCACCCTATGTCTGCATTGAACCGTGGAGCTCCCTGCCGTCAAGAGATGGAATAATAGAAGAAATTTCTCAGCAGTCGGATTTGATCGGATTAGAGGCAGGAAAAGAATACAAGACAGAGTGGACCATAACGATTTAAAAGACACACAATGGAATGGCTGACGGTGGTTAAAAGGATGTAAGAGAGAAGAAACGGCGGCAGTTTAAAGAAGATAAAAGGGGACGGCCGGCAGGATAGAAGTTGGAGAGAAAAACTATGATTAAGATTGCTAAAGATAAGTGTCAGGGCTGCGGAAAATGCGTGAAGGATTGTATCGCACAAAATATAGTGCTGAAAGACGGAAAAGCAGATGTATTAGAGGAATGTCTGCTGTGCGGGCATTGTTATGCGGTTTGCCCTTTTGATGCGGTGGAAATGCCCGGGGAGTATTTGACGGAAGATGTGCAGGTGTGCGATGGAGCGCTGCCTGCACTGGATCCGAAGATATTTTTACACAGCGTAAAATGCAGGCGCAGCATCCGGGATTATAAAGAAAAGCCTGTGGAACAGGAAAAGTTGGAAGCAATCTTGCAGGCTGGGCGTTATACAGCTACTGCTAAGAATAACCAGGATTGCCATTTTGTCTTTGTTCAGAAAGAACGGGAGTATTTTAAAAAGATGGTGTGGGATTTTATTGAACAGAAGAAAGAATTTTATGGAAAGGAAGTCCCCAGAGATATGCTTCCGTACATGTCTTTTAACCGGCGGAGAAAGGCGGACCCCTCTGATGACTATCTCTTCCGCAACGCCCCGGTAATCGTATTCATTGCTTCCCAGTGGCCTTTAGACGCTGGACTGGCAGCACAGAATATGGAAATGATGGCGGCAGCGGAAGGTCTGGGCGTTTTGTATAACGGATACCTGGCAAGGATTGTAGAAGAAAATGAAGAAGCAAAAAAATGGCTCGGCATTGAAGGAAAGACGGTGAAAGCTTGTATGCTTATGGGATATCCTGCTGTAAAGTATGTAAGAACGGCGCCCAGAAAGGCGCCGCAGGTGGTCTGGCGGTAAAGGGCGGGCATGATTTAAAAGAACGATAAAGATACGAAGAGACCATGGATTTTAACATGGGGAAACCCATATCAGGAGATGGTATGATCCGTACAATTCTGCGAAGAGGCTTTGGAGTTATATGTCAAACCTGAACCACGCATTTACTTGAGCAGACAAGGCTGAATAGGATCCGGCGGGTACTGGGACTTTATGAAACTGACTTTAAATACCAAGCCGCCCGTTATTGGTCATGGTGTGATCAGAATCGCTTTGTCTGACAAAAAAGAAGAATCCATAGAATAGTGCTTGCGTATTTAGGAACTGTGTGCTATGATTTAGAAAGTGAAAACTAAATAATAAGAACAACAGGTGCCAATATAGTCTTTGGTTATATTGGGTAAAAGGGAAACAGGTGAAAATCCTGTACGATCTCGTCACTGTAATTAGGGAGTACAAGACACTGCGTTTGCAGAAAAGGTCACTGGGAAACCGGGAAGGCTGTCTTGTATGAGGATCTATAAGCCAGGAAACCTGCCTGCTGTTGGTACGGGAACATGAGGTTCCAGATCACGAGTAATTGGTTGTACCGGTATATCTGAAGTTGATTTTCTGCTTTCAGCCGCATTGGGCGGCGAAGAGAGATGCAAAAAGATATTGATTCGCTGTAAATCCTTTTACCCTTGGTAAAAGGATTTTTTTATTCCGAATATACTTGGCATTTGCAGTGAAAAATATCCTGCCCCTTCGGCAGTTGTTTACGAAAGTATTTGGGGAATTTCAAGGATAAATTTTAAGAGAACAAGTTTATCGCTTTAAGCAGAAGAAAAAATATTTTTTCAGAAAAAAATTCAGACAGCTAGCTTTTTGCAGCACTCATGTTTTCCGTAGCCTGACATGGCTGATGTAAACATTATCTATAGACATCAGAAAACGGGCGGGAGCCTTGTATAAAAGGAG
>CALIZJ010000223.1 GCA_938028845.1 uncultured Blautia sp. | reverse complement strand
CTCTTTCGTGAAAAAGCTGGGACATTTCTTTTTTATATTCGTCATAGGGAAAATCCCTGCCATAATGTTTTAAAAAGATTTCTTTAGTTGCCTGGGCGTTTGTGCCAAGACATTCATGGCAGACTTGTTCTACATTGGAAAAGAAATGGCGCTTTGCTACTTCCTGCCAGGTTTCTATTACCAGGGCTTCGGAATCGAAAATAACTCCGTCCATATCAAAAACTACTGCTTTTATATCCATATCAAACAAACTCCTTATAAATATTTCTCTGATGGTACATATCTGCACTATAACACAAAACCGGCAGAGGATTCAAGGTTATATGGTTTTGGTTGGATTTTAAAGGTGGCTTCTGTTATACTATTAGGCAGAGAAAAGCTTCCGGCCGGTAAAGGCAAAATGGAAGGCAAGAAAGAACAGGGTAGGTGATATACTTTGAATATCAATGAAATTGCCAGGCTTGCAGGGGTTTCCAGGGCGACAGTTTCCCGTTATTTAAACGATGGATATGTAAGTGAGGAAAAGCGGGAACGCATAAAAAAAGTGATCGAAGAAACGGGCTATCAGCCGTCGTCTCAGGCGCAGATGCTGCGGACAAAGAAAACCAGGCTGGTAGGTGTCATACTGCCCAAGATAAATTCCGATACAGTCAGCCGCATGGTGGCAGGGATCAGCGATGTGCTTTCCCGCAGCGGCTACCAGCTTTTACTGGCAAATACAAATAATAATCTGGAAGAAGAGCTAAAATATCTTAAGGTTTTTAAAGACAATCATGTAGATGGGATCCTGTTTATCGGGACGATCTTTACGGCAAAGCATAAAAAGCTCCTGCGGGAATGTAAGGTACCTCTGGTAATACTGGGGCAGAGGCTGGAAGGGTATTCCTGCGTTTTCCACGACGATTACCATGCATCCAGGCAGATAACGGAACTTTTAATGGAAAAGGGAAAAATTCCAGGCTTCATCGGCGTCACTACAAGAGACGAGGCGGCGGGATTTTCCAGAAAGAAAGGGTTTGAGGCTGCGCTGCGGTCAAAAGAGATTCCCTTTGGACAGGAGCAGATGGTGGAGGCTGGATTTGACATTGCATCTGGCTATCAGAAGATGAAAGAGCTTCTTAAGCAGGTACCGGATGTGGATTCTGTGTTCTGCGCTACGGATAACATTGCGATCGGCGCCATGATGTATCTGAAGGAGATTGGAAAATCCATCCCCAAGGATATTCAGCTTGCCGGAATCGGGGATACTCCCCAGAGCCGGATCGTAACGCCGCGGCTATCTACTGTTCATTTTTATTACAAGACCAGCGGAATGGAGGCTGCGTCCATGCTGGTAGAGCGCATGGAATCGGAGCAGGCGGTACACAAGGAATTAAAAATGGGATATGAGATCATTAAAAACGCTTCTATGCGTTGAAGAAAAGCAGGACTTTTTGCAGGAGAGAAGGTCCTGCTTTTTCATAGAAGTTATATTTATCTTATGCGTACTGTTTATTCCTTGCCAGTGCAGCCTTGAAAAGCCTTTTCCGGATGTAAAGATCCTGGGAAAGCGGAATTATGCAGTAAGGGTGATATCCGGTCTGGTTGCTTTGAATGGCTCTCTGACTGCGGCTGTGGGGGCTTTTATATCTGCACATACTCCGCAGAATTGCCGTGTTCTTTTAAAAGAGCCATAAGATCCTGGGAAGATATCCATACAGTGGCCGTGTTTACATTGGGATGGATTCCCATAATTTGTCCCTCAAATTCCTTATCAATCAGGACCTGCACGATCCGTTCCTGGTCGTTGAGGATGCCGAAGGGCGTTACTGCGCCGCGTGTAAGATTTAAGATCCGGTTCAGGTCTTCCTCAGAGGCAAAGGTCAGTGGACGAAGTCCCAGTTGTTTTCTTAAAACTTTCAGCTCTACCCGTTTTTCTTCCTGAACTACAAGCAGATAATAATTTTTCTTTTTATCGTCTCTTACAAACAGATTTTTCGCTATCCATTCCGGGTGCGGCAGATTCAGCTCCAGCATTTCATCAATGGTGAAAACAGGAGTGTGTTCGGTCACTTCATAAGAGATTCCTTTTTCGTCTAATAAATCAAGGACTATTTGCGCCTGTTCTGTCATAGATATATCCTCCCTTTTGTTTTTTCCTTTGTTTTCCCGCCAGATTAGGCAGGGTATTTTCCTGTGTACATAATACGTGATTTTTTTCAGGAATGCAATGCGGCCGCCTTTTTAGGGGAAAGATTATTTTCTTGATGGTGAAATTTGACTTTCCAGAAGAAGATAGTCTATAATAACTTTTTGGGACTATCTCCTGGAGGCTTGGCAGATAAAGATCGTGCCAGGCAAATAAGAAGGTATCCGAAAATGTTTTATTGTCAATGCTTAAGGTACAGGCAGCATACCTGACTGAAATTACATGCATGATAGGAAAGGAATGGTGAAGATGATAGTAGAACAAGGATTGATATCTTTTATGAAAAAATTTGACGAGCATCCGTTTCTTATAAAAATGGATGGTAAGGAGTATAAGATCGGGGAAGGAGAACCTGCATTTACAGTAAGGTTTAACAAATCCATCCCACTTAGCGCTCTTATGACCAGCACATCCATCGCTTTAGGAGAAGCGTATATGAACGGTGATCTGGAGATCGAGGGGGATCTGTATCACGCCCTGGACAATTTCCTGGGGCAGATGGGAAAATTTTCCACAGACCAAAAAGCTTTGAAAAAACTGATTTTTACTTCTTCTGCAAAGAAGAACCAGGAAAAAGAAGTGCGCAGCCATTACGACATTGGAAACGATTTTTATAAGCTGTGGCTGGATAAGACTTTAAGCTACTCCTGTGGATATTTTATGCATGAAGACGACACCTTGTACCAGGCACAGGTAAACAAGGTGGATTATATTCTGAAGAAACTGTACTTAAAAGAGGGAATGACGCTTTTAGACGTGGGCTGCGGCTGGGGATTCCTTTTGATCGAGGCAGCTAAGAAATACAAGGTTCACGGAACCGGCATTACCTTAAGCGAGGAGCAGTATAAGGAATGTCTAAGAAGAGTGGAGGAAGAAGGCTTAAAAGATTACGTGAAGGTAGAGCTGATGGACTACCGTGATCTTCCAAAGACCGGCATGCAGTTTGACCGCGTAGTGAGCGTGGGAATGGTAGAGCATGTGGGCCGGGAAAATTATAAATTATTCCTGGATTGTGTGGATAAAGTGATGAAGCCGGGCGGCTTGTTCCTTCTTCATTTTATCAGCGCCTTAAAGGAGCATCCGGGAGACGCCTGGATCAAAAAATATATCTTCCCAGGCGGCATGGTACCAAGTCTAAGAGAAATGATGTCTGCCATGGCAGAGGATAATTTCCATACTATGGACGTGGAAAACCTGCGCCTTCACTATAACCGCACTTTGCGTTGCTGGAGAAAAAATTACCTGGAGCATCTGGATGAAGTGCGTAAGATGTTTGATGAAAAATTTGTCCGCATGTGGGATCTGTACCTGGCTGCCTGCGCAGCGACTTTCCATAATGGGAT